>NZ_FNHB01000014.1 GCF_900104455.1 Dendrosporobacter quercicolus | reverse complement strand
AATAGCTGAACGGTTTGAAGATTATGCAACGCAGGTATTTGTAGAAATTCAGAATATAATTAATGAAAAAAACAAGGGGAAAGTTTTGATTCAGATCATTGTTTTTAGTCAAGACGAAGAGCAGCTTTTCTCCGGGCTGGCCGGACTTTTGAAAACCGCTCAGCTTGAGCATCCAAGACTGGTTGGACAGTTGATTGAGGTGGAACCGGAGGAAACGGCGGAAGGGATCGTAGCAAAGTTGAGGACTGACAGGCGGAGCGCGATTGACAGCCATATTCGTTATCAGGACAATAAACGCTGGGTTGCTGGCTGGAGTGAAGTTAAAACTTCCCCGGAAAACGTAGGACTTCCCTGGAAAGAGCAGGGAGTTTATTTAATTACGGGAGGAGCCGGAGGTCTGGGGCTTATTTTTGCCAGAGAAATTACGCAGCGGGTTAAGAATGCTACCCTGATACTCACAGGACGTTCTGTGCTTACAGAGAACAAGCAAGCTCAACTACGGGAATTGGAGGTTTTGGGGGCAAAAGTCGTATACAGGCAAGTGGATGTTACTCAAGCGAAGGCAGTTGCTGAATTAATTCAGAATATCCGGGCAGAATTCGGGACTATCCATGGCGTTATTCACAGTGCGGGGGTGATTCGAGACAATCTAATCATCAAAAAACATAAGGAAGAAATGCAGGAAGTTCTGGCGCCCAAGGTCACCGGATTAGTGAACTTGGACCAGGCAACGAAAGCTTTGCCGCTTGACTTTTTTATTCTCTTTTCTTCGGTAACCGGAGCATTTGGCAATATAGGGCAATGCGATTACGCAGTTGGCAACGCCTTTATGGATACCTACGTCAAGTACCGTAATGTCTTAGCGGATTCAGGCCAGCGTCGGGGACAGACTCTGTCAATCAACTGGCCGTTATGGAAAGAAGGCGGGATGAGAATTGATGCAGTAGCTGCAAAGAGAATGCGGCAAAGCATGGGGCTAGTTGCGATGCAGACTGCAACTGGTATTAAAGCCTTGTATCAGGGCCTTGCGTTAGGTTGTGGTCAGGCGGCAGTGATGGAAGGTGATCTTAAACGAATTCGTGAAGTCTTCTTAGGAGAAGTGATCAATACGGATACAACGGAATCGCTTTGTACCAATGAAAGCAAAGACGTTACGGCAATTGGAGAGAATTGGCTCAGAGAAAAAGTCGTGGATTTTCTCAAACAGCTTATTTCTGCTGTTATCAAGTTACCGGCAGACCGCTTGGAAGAGGATGCCCCTATGGAAAAATACGGTATTGATTCAATAATGATTATGCAATTAACTGATCGATTGGAAAAAACGTTTGGGACATTGGAGAAGACCCTATTTTTTGAATACCAAAGTATCCAGGAATTAAGTGTTTATTTTCTGGAATCGTATCGCGAGCAGCTCCTTCGCTTGTTTGCAACAGAGAGTGAGGTGGCCGCAACGATGAATGATCACAGGCGCTTTGCCGCTGAGACAGAACCTGTAAAAAAATCCCTTAGCAGCCGTAGACGATCCGGGATTGCCTCTTTCCGGACGGAATCACGGGAGGAAAAAGCAATGGGGGCCTTAGACATTGCTATCATTGGTGTCGCGGGCCGTTATCCTCAGGCGGGCAATATGAAAGAATTCTGGGAGAATCTGCGTGATGGCCGGGATTGTATCACTGAAATACCTTCTTCAAGATGGGAGTACGGCCGTTATTATACCCAGGAAAAAGATTCAATAGGGACAATGTATTCCAAGTGGGGCGGGTTTTTAGCTGATATTGATAAGTTTGATTCGCTGCTCTTTAATATTGCGCCCTTGGACGCCCCGCGGATTGATCCTCAGGAAAGGCTTTTTTTGGAGACTGTATGGGAGACTATGGAGGATGCCGGTTATACCAGGACCGGATTAGGAAAGCATGCCAAAGTGGGTGTGTTCGTCGGGGTCATGTGGGGCGAATATCAGCTGTTAGGGGGCGGCGGCATTCGGGAAGCGTTTGCGCCGCCAACAGCATCGTTTGCCTCAATTGCTAACCGTGTTTCCTATTTTTATAACTTTCATGGTCCGAGTATTGCCTTGGATACCATGTGTTCGTCTTCGTTAACAGCTATTCATTTAGCCTGCCATAGCATCCAGCGAGGCGATTGTGAGATGGCGATTGCTGGCGGGGTTAATCTTTCCTTACATCCCAATAAATATATTCAGTTAAGCCAAAATCGGTTTTTATCCAGTGACGGTCGTTGTCGCAGCTTTGGTGAGGGTGGGGATGGATACGTACCTGGTGAGGGCGTAGGAGCTGTTCTATTAAAACCATTAGCAAAAGCAGTTGCGGATCAAGACCAGATTTACGCAGTAATAAAAGATGTCTCTATCAACCATGGGGGTAAAAGCAACGGATACTCCGTCCCCAATTTAAACGCTCAAGCTGAACTGATCGACGAATCTTTGCAGAAAGCGCAAGTAGACCCTCGCACAATTACCTATATTGAAGCACAAGGAACAGGAACATCATTAGGCGATCCCATTGAAATTGGAGGATTAACCAAGGCCTATCGTAATTTTACCCAAGACAAGCAGTATTGCTTGGTCGGATCGGTGAAATCCAATATTGGGCATTTGGAGGCAGCGGCAGGAATTGCTGCTCTAACTAAAACACTACTGCAGTTTAAGTATAAACAAATCGTTCCTTCATTACATTCAGCGAAGCTTAATCCGAACATTAATTTTGATCATTCACCGTTCTATGTACAGCAAAAGTTAAGTGAATGGAATTCACTGGTGGTAAACAGAAACGGCATTTCCAGCCCGCTTCCCCGCAGAGCGGCTGTTAATGCGTTTGGCGCTGGTGGAGCAAATGCTCATATGATTTTGGAAGAATATCAAAGTATACCAAAAGCTGAGAATCAGCTACCTGCCTTATCACAAATTATGGTGCTCTCAGCAAGAACCAAAAATTGTTTGTATGAATACGCAAAGCGGTTATGCAACTTTTGTAGCAATGCATCAGACCAAGAAGCAGAGTTGGATATCGCAGACATGGTATATACTCTGCATGTCGGGCGGGAATCTATGCAGGAAAGGCTGGCGATTATCGGAGCGACATTGGCTGATTTTATTGCTGGATTAACAAGCTTTTTGCAGAGGCCGGAAGATTTGGCGGACCAGAATACCATTTTTTACGGATGTGCAACCGGCGCGTCACAATTATTGCATAAAGAAGCGCCTGGAGACAGACTTCTACACAGGCTGGTCGAACAACGTGACTTAATAGAATTAGGCAAGTTATGGGTTGACGGCGCTGCGGTACCATGGGAAAAACTGTACGACGGCAAGGCAGTGCGGAGAATTTCCTTGCCGACTTATCCATTTGAACGAAAAGCCTATTGGATTTTAGAAAATAATCATCATTCGATGCCAGCTGCGGAATCTCTTCGTTTGCCATCAACTCCAGGCAATAACCGGTTAGGTCAATTGCCAATTTTAAATAATTTTGAAGAACCGGTTAAAGATTTGGAACTTGAGTCAGATGTTGTTAGAAGATCATATGGTGACGAAGTTGTTCCTAAGCGTGTAATACCTGCTGAATATAGCGTAGCGGTAAGAATGGATACCGGTTATGATGACGTTGAAAATTTAATTAGTCATATCGTTGTGCAAAATTTAGGCATGGAACAAAATGAATTGAACATAGACATTGATTTGGGGATATATGGACTTGATTCCTTTACCCGAATTAGAATTATTAATGATATCCAAAGAGAATTCGGTGATATAGTTGTCTCCCCTGAAGTTATTTTTGAACAAAATACAGTAAAAAAACTGGCAAAGTATATTGAAGGTGAAATTAAGCAAGGTTATCCTGCGATTTCTAAAGCAAAAGCTAGAGATGAATCAATAATAGGAAATGAACATAACGTAATAAGTCCCGGAATGAAAGATGGTAGGCGGCTAAATTCTGTAAAAAGCCAATACCCTTTATTGCCGAATGATACGTTTGGGCTCAAGACAAACAATATTTTATTAAACGGTGTTACCGGTGTTTTGGGGAGCAGGCTTGTTTGCGAGTACCTGGAAAGGACAGATAGTATGCTTTTTTGCTTGGTGAGGGCGAAAAATACTGGGCAAGCAAAGCAAAGAATTCGGGCCATGTTAGAGGTGTATGATCCTGAGCTCAGCTTATTATCAGAATTTGACCGCCGGGTAATTCCGGTTTTGGGAGATATAACCAAGCCTTATCTGGGTATGGAACCTGAGTCATACGAAGAGTTAGCCAGTCGAATTGATATGGTTGTGCATAGCGCTGCGAAAAAGAGCCTTCACGGGGTATATAGTGAGGTAAAGGCGGTAAATGTTGATGGTACACAAAACATGGTTGACTTTGCCTTAAGAACCAAACAAAAATATTTCATTCATATTTCCACAGTTTACGCCATTATGGGTGAGTGCAAGGAAAAAGAGGGCAGGACTTTTAAAGAGAGTGACTTTGAGCTGGAACAAAAGTTCGGAAATTTAGGCTATTCCAGATCAAAGTTTGAAGCGGAAAAAATAGTTCGTTCTACACAGGATTTGAAATGGATCATCATGCGGTCCGGGTACATCATGGGGGATAGTCACAAAGGATACTATCCTTTAAATATGACTGGGATACCCGATGTTTTTTACGATTTCATAAAAACGACAATCGAGTTGGAAATGGCAGTAAATAGCCCTTGGTATTGGGATATAACGCCTGTTGATTATATTAGCCGGAGTATTGTATGGCTTAGTACATCCTTAAAAGATATAAAGCAAACATATCACTTATCAAATCCCGACTATAAAACAAGTAAAGATATTGCTGCCATTATCAGCAAATTGGGCTATCCAATCAAATTTGTCAGTGAGGAGGAGTATAAGAATTTTTTACGCAGAAAAGGCAATCGTTATCGTTCCATAATCACTGAACTGATCTTGTTTAACCCGGCATTAATACAAAACTCATATGCCGATACCACCTATACCACAAAAATATTAGCGCAAGCCGGTATTTATTGCCCTGAAATTGATGAAAAGCTAATTGCGACATATTTAGATTATTGTATTAAGGTCGGTTATCTGAAAGACATCAGACAGAGGGATTTTGAGAGCCAGCAGGTGCAACTGCCGAAGTCAAATACAAGATAACGATAGGGGGAGAAACATGGATAATATTACAAAAGAAGTTTTTTCTGAGGGTTTGGAAGTTGGGTCTGTATCTGTAAAATGGACTCGGAGAATGCCTTCGGGAAAATTGTTGATGGATATGGTGCGGCATGATGGAAACCCGATGGAAAAATTTTTAGAAATTTTATCACACAATGCTACCAAAAACAAAGTTAAATTGGTGGTTACCGGCCAGGCCGCAAAGGAATTTTTTAATTTACCATACCGGTCTGAATCAGAATGCATAGAAAGAGCACTGAAACATTTGAATTTGAAACCTGATCTTTTACTTTCGCTTGGCGGAGAGAATTTCAGCATTATTACGTTAAGAGACGGGCAAATAAGAAATATTATTCCTTCATCAAAATGTGCTGCCGGAACAGGGGAATTTATTGTCCAGCAATTCCAAAGAATGGGTTTGACACTGGAAAGTGGGATTCAGGAGAGCCTGAACGGAAAAGTGGTAGATTTGGCGACCCGTTGTTCTGTACATTGCAAATCTGATGCAACGCATAAGCTTAATAAGGGGGAATGCAGCCGTTCGGATATTGCTAAATCACTGATCAATGATTTAGGGAAAAAAGTCTATAAAATGGTCGAGGCGGCCCGGTGGCAATCACGGTCTATTGTGGTTATAGGAGGTCTTGCATTAAATAAACCCTTTATTGAACACTTAAGAGAATTATTTAAAGATTCAGAGTTGAAAGTTTTGAATGAAAGTCCTTGTTTTGAGGCTTTGGGGGCTTCTCTTTTAGCTAGCGAACTGTCTTCTGAGGATGCTGTTTTTTATTCAGCAATCAGCTGCAAGACGGTCCAGGAACCTATTCGTATGCCGCCTCTCAGGACTGCCGAAAGCCTTCTGGATTACCGGGTGAAGTCTGGTTATGTCCGGACAGTTAAGGAAGGTGCCTCTTATATTATGGGAGTTGACGCAGGTTCGACTACTACTAAGGCAATCTTATTTAATCAGTTAAAAGGGACAATTGATGCGAGCTGCTACTTGCGGACTCATGGAAACCCGGAGACTGCGGTGAAACATTGCCTTCAAGACTTGATTAGACAAGTTGGTGAAAAAAAAATCAATATTGTGCAAATTGCAGTCACTGGATCCGGCAGAGGTATTGTTTCCGTTTTTTTTAACAATTGTCCCAGCTTTAACGAGATATTAGCTCATGCCAGAGCAGCTGTTCAGGAAGTACCGGACGTGGATACGGTATTTGAAATCGGCGGGCAAGATTCAAAGTATATTTCGTTTCTAAACGGTATTCCAATTGATTATGCCATGAATGACGGTTGTTCGGCCGGGACAGGGAGTTTCCTGGAGGAATCAATTGCTGTAGGTATGAGCATTGCCGTTGGGGAAATAAGCAAACGGGCTGAGGACAGCTTTAAGCCGATTGCCTTTGGGGAAAGGTGCGCCGCTTTTATCAATACTGATTTACGCAGTGCCCTGCAGCAAGGAGCGCCTCGGGAAGATGTCATCGCAGGTCTTGTTTATTCGATTATCCGGAACTATATCTCTCGGTTAGTCGGTGTGAGAACCGTGGGGCATAGGTTGTTATTCCAAGGTGGAGTTGCCTTGAATAGATCTGTTGCGTTGGCGATAGCGTCATTAACGCAACGCAAAGTAGTTGTGCCTTCATATCCCGAGTTAATGGGTTGTGTCGGCAGTTGCCTGATGGCCCAGGATATGCTTAACGAAGGAAGTCTCCGGGCAAAAAACTATGACTTGAAAGAGTTGCTGAAAGGAACGATGGAGATAAAAGGGACATTCCGTTGTTCCGCCTGTGAAAATAAATGTGAAATCAAAAAGATTGAGGTCCGGAATAAGGAATATCCATTTGGCGGTCTTTGTTCCAAGTATGAGGTGAAAGAAAAGCAAAAACGGCTAAAAAATGAAGGACAGGATTTGATTGCGGTTCGCAATCATCTGATGTTCGAAAAATACGGGGCCGAAACATTACGGCAGCCGCGGGGAAGAATAGGTGTCCCTTTAGCTTTAACTACGTATGAATTCTATCCTTTTTACGCTAAACTAATCAATGAATTGGGGTTTAATGTCGTTTTATCCAGCATATCAAAGGAAGGCAACTCAAAAACATTAGGACCTATTTGCTATCCATGTGAAATCGCACATGGAGGAGTATATGATTTAATAAATCAAGGTGTCGATTACCTGTTTTTCCCCCATGTCTTGGCCGGAGAGAGCCCGGATCATCATTTGCATAGTTATATTTGTGGTAATGCCGCAATTATTCCCGATTTGATTCGAATTGCTTCCAAGATAGACGAAGACAAGCTGTTGCAGCCCCCAATCGCTTTTTCAGACGAATTAAAAGAAACCTCACTTAACCAGATTGGAAAATTATCGGATAAATTGGGAATGAATAAAGGCAGCGTGTTAAAAGCTGGTCAACGTGCATTAGCTCACTATGAGTCATTTAGGACGGAATTTGAACAGTTTAAAAAGAAAAATTTGAATAAAATACTTGCAGAACCAACGGTTATTCTAGCAGGAAGACCCTATGTGATTTGTTCATCTGAGGCCAATTTGGCTTTGCCCCGGAAAATAGTTAGTAGAGGATATAATGTTATCACTGTGGATATGTTGCCCAATTTTACAGATAAAGTGATTTCTAGCGATGGTGTTTGGTATTTTACCCGACAGATTATAAATGCGATTCATTATGCCAAACAATTCCCCCACCTTTTTGTTTGCTTAGTATCCTGTTTTTCTTGTATACCTGATGCCAGTATGTATCATCTATTTCGCCGTGAATTGGCGGGCGAAGTATTTTGCTATTTAGAAATTGACTCCCATACCGCTCATGCCGGCTTTGAAACCCGTGTAGGTGCTTTCTTGGATATTGTTGAACTAAACGGGCGGAAAATTCCCCAAAGTCCAGTAAACTTTAAAATTGGAGGATAAATAAATGATGGGATCAAGTTTTAGAAAAGCTGCTTTTTCAGACGATTTTACCTCTATCATTGACTCTAATGGCAATAAAATTAAAATCAGTGATCAGCGTGTGAAACATATTTGGCCGTTTAGTGAGAATATGTTTAATGCCACACCTTTTGTTAGGAGCATTTTTGAAAACCGGGGCTGGCATTTTAGATTTTTAGAACCATCCTTTGATATAATGCATTATTCTAAAATGTTATGTTCTGGTAAGGAATGTCCTTCACTTAATTTGCTTGCGGGAATGTATTATGAGGATATTGCGAAAAACTATGTTAATCATAATGATATTTTTGTTTATTGGGGTGTTGAACATGCCTGTCCTTGTCAAATTGGGGCTTGGCCTAATGTTTGGGAGCTTTTTTCAGAAAGGATAGGAAAGAATAATGTTATTTACTCAGCCTTTGTTACTCTGGAAAACAATTTTCTTGGGCGAGGGTTAGGATTCGGTACAGATCTGCTGAAAGCATTTATTTTGGGTGATTTATTCGATGAAGCGGAATGTGTTTTGAAAACAATCGCCGTCAATAAAGAGGAAGCTTTAAAGGTATTTAAAGAAGAAACCCTGAAAGTTGTTCCTAGCTTTCATAAGGGAATGAAGTCGCTTGAACGTTCATTGCAAGAATGGGCTGATAATATAAATAAAATTCCTTTAAAAGCTACACTGAACGAAACGCCTAAGGTTTTGTTATTTGGCGGAGGCGCTATGGTTTTTTTAAGGGGACCTTTAACTGAATATTGTTGTCAACAAGGAGTTATTCCCAAAATCGTAGGATTCCATGAATTTCTTCTCTATCTGTTCTCAGATTGCGCAAGGACTTACGGATTTAAGAAGGGGTATGATAGCCTGGATCAACAATTTAATCTGGCTCCACTTATCTTTTCGTTATTTAATCCAAAGCAAAATATAGGTGAAACCAAACTTGCGATGTATTCGTATTCTACCTTGATTTTTGCTAATTCTATGAACAAACGGCTCAGGAAAGCGCTTCAAGGGTCAGGTATTGTTTATGATAAACATGTATCGTATATAAATATCTTAAAAGAAGGCCATCGTTTTATAAACAACAATGTTTTTTCGGAAGCAGCTGTCGCAATAGGGAAGTATATAAATTCTATTCAGACAGATGTTTTCGACGGATTAGTTAATATCGCTTTGTTTACCTGTCAGCCATCGATGCATGGGCTATCTTTTGTTCGCACCTTATCTCATCAATATACTATTCCCTTTACTGGTCTGGAATTAGAAGGACCCTGGTTATCCGCAAATCATCTTCGTTTATTAGAAAATGTGGTATTTCAAGCAAGACGCTTACGGGAAATGAAAAATTCGCGAACAACAATAACTGACTGTTTGCTATAAACGGTAATCCATAACTTCCATCTGAAGTATTGCGGGAGAACTTTCCTGTTAGATAGCAGAATATTCTGTTGATTTTTTATTTACAGTATATAGTACTTAAGGATATAATAGGAAGTAGATTTACTGGTACTCTGTAAACGGTGAAATTATACACTTAATTTGATATAAGACCCGGGAAGAAATGATGAGTATCGTGAAATTAAGCGATAGCGATTTTGATTAATAAGGGAATCAAAAAGAAAAGAGGCGAATATAATGAATTTTCAATCTGGATGTGTTCCGCCAGAGCAGACGGATGGGCCGGCATTTTGGTTTTTGTTCCAGCAAAATAAGTTATTGGTAAAAAAGGAGGATGGGAGTTTTGCGATTCCAGCTTCGGATGATCTTGATCTTCATAGGATCAAACTTACCAATCGGCATTACATTGGCAAAATAGGTGAACAGGCCTGCTATACGGCAACCTACCCTGCTGCCCAATTGGCGCCCGGTAAAATGGAGTTTCAAGGTCTTATGGAGTTATATGGTCACATAGAAGAAATGATGTTCAGGGTGGCAGGTTGTGCAACACAGATCGTTACATGGGATGAGACCCATAAATTCTGCGGGAAATGCGGCAAATCTACCGAGACTAAAGCTGGTGAACGAGCTAAATTGTGCCCGAAATGCGGCTATCTGTCTTTTCCCCGTTTATCTCCGGCTGTAATATTATCAATCACCAAGGGTGACAGGATTCTTTTAGTAAAGAATCTAAAAACTGATTTTTATACTGTTGTCGCCGGCTTTGTGGAATCAGGAGAAACGCTGGAAGAGTGTCTGAAAAGGGAAGTCCGGGAAGAGGTGGGGATTGAAATAAAAAACATCGCTTATTTTGGAAGTCAGCCGTGGCCGTTTCCCCATTCCCTGATGATTGCCTTTACCGCGGAATATGACAGTGGTGATCTTAGCGTAGAACATAATGAGCTTCTCCATGCCGACTGGTACGCAATTGATGATATCCCAGGCATTAAGCTAAAGCCTATTCCCTTCAGCATTGCCAGGCAGTTAATTGGTTCGTTTATAGAAACTAACAAACAAGCTTAGTTTGAATGAATGATTACAGGGGCAGGGTTAGGTATATAACCTTGCCTTTTTGTTTTTAACTTAGATAGGAGCTTGGCGAGGAATATTAAAAGCATCCAATGGGGTTTATAGACGGAGGTAGTTGCTATTTTGATGCGCAAAGTGCAGAAAATCAATCAAGCAAGCTTACCTCCAGTTTATATGCTATGAATGAGGACGCTGGCGGGAGGAGATAAGCATGCGAATTTCCAATAATACTTCCGGTCTGGAAGTGTAAACCAACTAAATGTTGCGATGAAAAACAGGTGTTATGTAAAGAAATTTGGAGTAACTACCAGGAGCGGCGCAAGCCGCTATTTCTTTTTGCAGTTTGATACTGGTTATACTCGCTATTTTTATATTCTCATAGGTTTTGGCGTCAAAACTCTAAAATATTAAAAAGCCTTCCAGGAATATATCCTGGAAGGCTTGAATTTACTGGTGCCGAAGGCCGGACTCGAACCGGCACGTGGGGCTACCACGCTTGATTTTGAGTCAAGTGCGTCTGCCAATTCCGCCACTTCGGCATTGCTGATTTATTACTGTCCGCAACCGGACAATTGATATAATATCACATTTAAAAGAATGTTGTCAAGCCTGTTTATGATAAACTGCAGCCAATATTACGTTAAGTAAACAAAAACTGCGTTAAATGTAAATATATGTAATTTATTCAATAAAATGTAATTTTAGATAAGTTAAGCAGCAAATTTGATTTTACTTACCGGCAATTATTGTTGAATCATGCCAGGGAAGCTTTTGGCATTCACGGTTAATCGAGAGAGAAAATGTGATATTGTCGATTTTTTGCCGCCTAAAAGGAATAAATGCGGTTATTATGTCGTTTTTTTACGAAAAGTTATTAGACTATTTTAGCAGGAAATACATTTATTTACAAGAACTTTATTTATACGATTACACATCAGGCATATTTCGACCACTGAATAATTACAAATGACAGTTTTTGTGTAGTTCCAAACTCGGCGTAAGCCGGGTTTTCTAATCACCAACCGGACTAAACAAAATGGAGAGTGACGTAAGATGTATTCAACAGCAGCGTTAAGCAACAAAGTGGTATGTCTTCGGGACGATGAATATAAAGAGTACTTTGAGGCTACCACGACCGGCGTTATTTATCTGGATGGGGCAATGCGCATTAAGAATCTTAATCGTGAGGCTGAACGGATTTGTTCTACCGACCGCGCTAAAATTTTGGGGAAGCGGGCGAATGTGGTGTTTGACGGCTACGGAGAAAATTTTCTTAAAATATTCTCCATTGGTGAATTTGATGATCTCAATACCACCAATCTTAAAGTGAAAATCAAAGACCAGTATGTTTATCTGCATGTGGATACACTGAAACTGCTTGATTCTTCAGGGGCTGTCAGCGGCATGATTGTGATCATGCAGGATGTTTCAGCCGTCCGGGCGGCAATAAAACAAATTCAGACAACACAAATGCTGATGTCCTTGGGCGAATTGGCCGCCGGTGTTGCCCATCATGTGCGAACGCCGTTAACTACGATCAGCGGCTACCTGCAAGTGATGGTTAATCGTCTGGAAGACGACAAGTATACCGTCAGGCGGGATATTTTAGAGACCATGCTGGATGAAGTGTCTTACATTAACGGTGTGGTAAAGGAATTGGTCATGTTCGCCAAACCGGCGGTGGAGAAACAGCCGGGAGCCGATATTAACAGAGTGCTGGAAGAAGCGCTGTTGTTGACTTTTAAACAGTTAGGCGGTGAGAAGATTACAATTCAAAAGCAACTGGCCAAGGATTTGCCCACCATCTGTGCTGACAGCAACCTGTTGCAGCAGGCAATGGTCAATATTATGCAAAACGCGATGGAAGCCATGCCGGAGGATGGTGTTTTAACGGTTAAGTCCTGGCTCAACGCCGAAATTAACATGCTGGTCATAGCGATTCATGATACCGGACCCGGAGTAGTGGCGGAAATGCTGCCCAGAATTTTTGAACCGTTTTATACCACCAAGCTGGACCGGATGGGTCTGGGGCTTCCGGTGGCGCACCGTATCGTAGCAGAACATGGCGGCTTTATCAATATCAGCGTTAATGATAACGGCGGCACCAAAGTTCACGTATATATCCCGCTGTTTGACGATAAGGTCCGTCATCTCGCGGTAGTACACCAGCAAATTTTAAATCTGCAATAGTCCTTAAAAGCTGCATACGCACTGAGCATCCTTCATATCTTCTTAATGTCGTATTAATTTGCAAAAGAAGGGATGCTTGTGTGTGTGCAAAAGGGCTTGTTTTGCATGGTCTTATTGGCTTTTATTCTAGTCGTGGCGCCGGTTGGCGCGCAGCAGCTTCAACTGCCCGGTTCCCCCTCTGTTGTCATTAATCTGCCTAGCCGGACGTTGGAATTATATGCCGGCCAACAACTAGTCAAAGTGTACCCGGTAGCGATTGGCAAGCCGGTCACGCCAACGCCGCTGGGCAATTATACAATCACGGAGAAGGAGATGAATCCCGCCTGGATACCGCCTGGGGGCGGGGTTATTGTGCAGTCCGGACCGGATAACCCGCTTGGTTACCGCTGGATGGGGTTTTTACCTCTATACGGCATCCATGGAACGAATGCGCCGTGGACTGTCGGCCTGACCGTTTCCAATGGCTGCATACGCATGCAGGAAGCTGACGCTGAGGAACTATACGAAATCATTCGATATGGCACGCCGGTGGACATTACCTACGACCGTGTTAAAATAAGGATTGATGACCGGGGGCAGGCGTCGATCGGCATTTATCCTGATGTGTATGGCTACCGGGAAATCGATCTTGCCGAAGTATATCGCAAGCTGGCTGCTTCTGGTTTAGCGGGGATGGCAAGTGAGCAGTTTTTGCAAAGGCAGGTACAGGAAGAGCCGGATAAACAAGTGGTATTTGCCCGTTTTTTTCAACTGAAAATGAATGGCAGGCTTTTATCCGAACGCGGCGTAATTGTGGATGACACCTTGTATATCCCGATATGGCCGGTTGCGGCGGCCAGGCACAGCAATGTTGTCTGGAATGCCCGGACCGGCATCGTTCAAGGGGCGCAGCAGTCTGTGCCGGGACGGGTGATGGGTGATGTGATTTACGTTACTTTAGATCATCTGAATCAACTTTACAACGGTCAAAAGGTTTGGAATGAAAAGGAGAATTATCTGGAAATAAATCAAGGCAAGGTAATGTTGAATGGTAAATTCTTAACGAACGATATCAGGATATTGGGAAATGTGCTGGCAATTCCGGTCGAACAGCTTGCGGATGCTTTGGGGCTTAAGTATAGCTGGGATACTATCAGGAAACGCCTCCGGATCAATCAGCTGGTTATACCAATTGGTATGATCGGCAATCAGCCTTATATCCAAATTACTAAAATTAACGAGTTTTTTCAAACCTTTGTTTATTGGGACGAAAGCCGCCAAACACTGGAATTAACGTATCCGTTCCCCGGTTGAAAGAAGCCCCTGTCAGCGAAAATGGCAGGGGTTTCTACGCAGGTGCTTTTTATGATTAGCGTATTTATTTGGAAAAAGTCAAAAATAGAGAGGTTTTTTATCATCATTAGCTAATAATATAAAGGTTATGGATTAATTAAATTAGAGGTGAAGGCCCCTCATGAAGCAGAAAATGATGATTATTGATGGAAGCAGTCTTATTCATAGAGCGTTTTATGCCTTGCCGTTGTTAACTACCGCCAGTGGCCAGCACACAAATGCAGTGTATGGTTTTGCAACGATGCTGGTAAAGCTTTTGGCTGACTATAAACCGGATGCAATTGCAGTGGCTTTTGATAAAGGCCGGGTTACCTTTCGCAATGAGGTTTACGGACAATATAAGGCTCACCGGAAAGCTACGCCGGCCGAGTTATCCGAACAGTTTCCGCTGGTGCAGCAATTGCTGGCGGCTTTTGGGATAACGGTAATGGAGGAAGCTGGTTATGAAGGCGATGATATCATCGGTACACTAACCGCCAAGGCTGTTGCGGCTGGTTTTGCGGTAATCATTGTGACCGGGGACCGGGATGCTTTGCAATTGCTGCAACCTGCGGTACAGGTGATGTTAACCCGTAAGGGCATTTCTGATATGGAGATGTTTGACACCGGGATTTTCAAAGCCAAATATGGTGTGGAAGCGGCGCAGCTTATTGATTTAAAAGGGCTGATGGGCGATACATCGGATAATATTCCGGGAGTGCCGGGAATTGGCGAGAAAACTGCGCTTAAACTGATTAGCGAATTTGGCACTGTAGAAAATTTATTAAGGAATATTGATCAGGTGCCTGGCAAGAAACTCCAGGAGAATCTACGCAACAATGTGGAATTGGCTGTTGTTTCCAAGCAATTGGCCACCATTATCACTGATATGCCAATGGACTTCAACCCGGATAGTTATAAAATGGAGCCTGATTGTGAAAATATCAGGGCTTTGTTTACCCGGTTTGAATTTAAAAGTTTGCTGGCCCGGATGGACGTTTTATTTCCTGGGAATAGCAGCAGCAGTCCGGAGGTCGAAGACGTCAGCCGTGAGGCGCCGACTGTCTGTGATCGCAGTGCGGCGTTGGCTGTCGCCGCAGCAATTCGTCAGCAGAAAGCCATGTTTTTTTTCCCGGTCATTACCGGGCGCATTCCCAGTCTGGTATTTGCGGGCCTAGCGGTGATGGCGGCGGAAGATCAGCCGGTATATATACCGGCCGGGACTGAGGCCTGGGATGAAATGCTGGCGTTACTCGCGGATGACCGTATTGGCAAAGTAACCCACGAAGTAAAGAGCGTTTATGCCGCCTGCCGGCAGGAAAAAGTGAGTTTTGCCGGTCCGGCCTTTGATACGGCTTTGGCTGCATATTTGATTGACCCTACGGCAAGTGAATATCCTCTTGCCGGGCTTAGAGAAAAGTATTTGGGTTTGTCTAGCGGACAAGCCGGCAAACCTACGATTGACCAGGGTTACGCCGCCTGGGCGGTGCAGGTGATTCAGCCGCTGTATCCGGTGCTTGAGCGTAAGCTGAAGGAGCTGGAGCTGGTTAAGTTATACTATGAAATTGAATTGCCGCTGGTTAGTGTGCTGACCGCCATGGAGACGGACGGTATTGCGATTGACAGCGGGCATTTGGCGGTGATGTCAGCAGAGATTGCCGGTAAAGTTGACGGACTTCTCAGCGAAATTTATCAATTGGCCGGCGAGGAGTTCAATGTCAATTCGACCAAGCAGCTTGGGCAAATCTTGTTTGACAAACTGAAACTGCCTGTCATCAAAAAGACGAAAACCGGCTATTCCACAGATGCCGAAGTTCTGGAAAAATTGGCCGGCCAGCATCCGCTGATTGATCAATTGCTTGAGTACAGGCTGCTGACCAAACTGAAGTCAACCTATCTGGATGGAATGCAAGGGCTGGTCAATGCAACAACCAAGCGCATTTACACTTCTTTCAACCAACTGGTGACCGCTACCGGCCGACTGAGCAGTTCCGATCCTAACCTGCAAAATATTCCTATCCGTTCGGAGGCCGGCAAACGCATCCGGGAACTCTTTATTCCGGGCGACGGTTATCATTATCTGATGTCGGCCGACTATTCACAGATTGAGCTTAGAGTATTGGCTCATATGTCAGGTGACGCCAACCTGATGGATGCTTTTCGCGCCAATCAGGATGTTCACACCAGAACCGCAGCCGAAGTATTTGGCGTACATATGAATGAAGTGACGGCTGAAATGCGCCGGCGTGCCAAGGCTGTAAACTTTGGCATTGTATATGGCATCAGCGACTATGGCCTGTCCCGGGATTTGGGCGTTACCCGCAAGGAAGCGGCGCAATATATTGAAAGTTATTTCGATAAATGCCGCGGTGTAAAGGCTTTTATTGACCAGGTAGTCAAGGAGGCCCATGAAAATGGGTATGTAACGACACTGTTTGGCCGGCGGCGCTATTTGCCGGAAATCAACAGCAGCAATTACAATCAGCGCTCTTTTGCCGAACGTACCGCAATGAATACGCCAATTCAGGGAACGGCGGCTGATGTTATCAAGAAAGCGATGATTGATGTTTATCGCGAGCTGACGCAAAGGCAGCTAAAGAGCCGTCTTTTACTGCAAGTTCATGATGAATTGGTATTGGAAGTTAGTAACGAAGAAACTGCAGAAGTTTCTCAAATAGTGCAGCAGGCAATGGAAAATGCCGTTAAGCTGGATGTGCCGCTGGTTGCTGATGTGAAATTGGGAGAAAACTGGGCTAGAGCCAAATAATGGAGGAAGAATTATGCCGGAATTACCGGAAGTTGAAACCGTCCGCCGGACGCTTGTCGATAAAATAACCGGCTGTCAGATAAAAAATGTCGATATTAAGCTGCCGCGTTTAATCAAGTGGCCGTCGGCCCATGAGTTTAAGGCCTTGATTACTGGTAGAACAATTATCACGCTGGCCAGGCACGGCAAATATCTTTTGCTGTATTTGGATAATGAAATGATTGTGGTAATTCACTTAAGAATGACCGGGCGTCTATATTATGTGAGCACCGCTGATTTAACCGATCAATTTTCCCGGATTGTATTTGAACTTTCCAACGGCGATCATTTATTGTATGCCGATACACGCACGTTAGGAACGCTGTACGCCATGCGCCCGGATGAATTGTGGCGTATTTCGGGGCTGGCTTCATTAGGGCCTGAGCCGCTTTCGCCGGAGTTTACCAAAGAATATCTTGCCGGTATTTTGCACAAAAGTAAAGGAAAGATCAAAGCGCTGCTGCTCAATCAAAAGGTTGTGGCCGGGTTAGGCAATATCTATGTTGACGAAGCCCTGGCCATTGCCGGCCTTCATCCTGAGCGTACGGCCAACAGTCTGAACAGGGCTGAGGCTGAAAGGCTTTATTCCGCCATCAACCAGGTGATTGCTGACGGAATTGCGCATGGGGGCACGACCTTTCGCGATTATCGCGATGGAGCCGGAAAAAGCGGCAGCCACCAGAATCATTTGCGGGTCTATGGCCGGAAGGATTTGCATTGTTACCAATGCGGGGCGCAAATTGTCAAAAAAGAAGTTGCCGGCAGGGGCACGCACTTTTGTCCCCATTGCCAGCGCTAAGGAGCGGGCTGCGATGTATGTTATCGGTCTCACTGGCGGTATAGCCAGCGGTAAGAGTACGGTGAGCAAAATACTGTTTGAAGCGGGCGCCTTTATCCTGGATGCCGATCAGATTGCTCATGACGTCGTCAAGCCGCACAGCCCGGCCTGGGCGGATATTGTCAATACGTTCGGTAAAGCTGTTTTATGTACCGACAGAACGGTTGACCGTCGGAAGCTGGGCAATATTATTTTTCAGGACGAGCCTGCCCGCAAACGTCTGGAGGCGATTATGCATCCCCATGTCAGACAGTGCATTGATGAGAATTTAACCGAATATGCACGGCAAGACGGCAAAATTGCGGTAGTGGATGTACCTCTGCTGTATGAGGTTGGCTGGCAGCAGCTCGCGAATGAAGTCTGGGTTGTTTATGTTGAACGCGATACGCAGCTGCAGCGCCTGTTGAACAGGAACGGATTGTCGCCAGCCCAGGCCAGGGCCAGAATCGCGGCGCAGATGGATCTGGCCGCAAAGGCCGGGCTTGCCGATGTGGTCATTGACAATAGCCGTGAGCTTCAATATACACGAAGTCAGGTGCTTGCCGCCTGGAAACAAGCGGTGAAGCGGGCGGCTCTGCAATAGAGTCTAATTTCGCATTTTTTTGCCTGCCGGTACATAGCTTTTGTTAGAGTAAAAAAAGCGGAGTGATTTATTTTGCGTATTTTAGCCTGGATGAGAATCCTGGTCCTTGGTGCTTTGCTGATCGTTTTTGCTGCTTATGCCGGCTTCAACAGTGACTGGTTTCAAAAAAGGTATGTCTATCCGTACCCCTATCAGGATTTGGTGTATCAGTATGCTCTGGAAAATGAGCTTGATCCGCTGCTGGTGGCCGGCGTCATCCGGGTTGAGAGCAAATTTGTTCCGCAGGCCCGTTCGCCCAAAGGCGCCATTGGCTTAATGCAATTGATGCCGGAAACGGCGGAATGGATTGCAGAGCAGATGAATTTTCCCGGGTTTGAACTGGAGGATTTGCAAAATCCCGAAGTCAATATTCAATTTGGCACCTGGTATCTGGCTTCACTACATAAGGAATTTCAAGGCAACGAAGTTTTGATGCTGGCCGCTTATAATGGCGGCCGGGGTAATGTAAAACAGTGGATGCAGCGTTATGGCTGGTCCATGGATTTTCAGGCGTTTCATCAAATACCGTTCAAGGAGACCAGAGAATATGTGGGGCGGGTTTTGCATGACAAGCAACGCTATCAGGATTTATACGGCAGGTGAGGTATAGATTTGTGAAATATAAACATTATTTATGGATCATTGTGGGCATTATGCTGCTGATTGCCGGCTGCGGCCGTGAACAGCAAAATGAAGTCAAAAAAAATGAGCAAGTGCGGATTCAGCCAGGCGGGCAGTTGAATTACGGCAGTTTGCAGGAGCCGGATACCTTAAACCCGTTGTTGTCGGAAATGCTGGCCTCCGCCGAGGTGGGCCGGCTGGTTTTTAGCGGCCTGGTCATCACCGATAATAAAGGTGAATGGATCGCTGATTTGGCCAAGGAAGTGCCGACGGCCGGGAATGGCGGGATCAGTGCAGACGGTCTTACCGTTACTTATCAGCTTCGTTCAGGTATTACCTGGCATGACGGCGCTCCGTTTACCGCCGAGGATGTTCAGTTTACCTGGCAGGCGATCATGAATCCCAGAAACAATATCGTGTTGCGGGACGGTTATGATAAGATCAGTTCAATTGAACTACCTGACCAATATACGGTAAGAGTAAAATTCAAGGAGTACTATGCCCCTTTCTTAACGTTATTTTCGACTATTCTGCCTAAGCATTTGCTCCAGGGAGCGGATATTAACAAGAGTCCGTTCAATCGCTCGCCGGTTGGTACCGGGCCGTTCAAATTTGCGGATTGGCGGATCGCTGACGCCATAGAGCTTACCGCCAATCCGGATTATTATAAGGGAAAGCCGAAGTTAGACACCGTTGTCTACAAATTTCTGCCGGATGCCAACATCATGCTGACGCAAGTAAAAAACGGCGCGCTTGATCTGGCTGGTAATATAAGTTGGAATCAGGTGGATCAGGTAAAGGCAATCGCCGGCTATCATACGGTGATTTCACCCAATATGATTTGGGAACATCTTGATTTTAATCTGGATAACAGTTTGTTTCAGGATGTGCGGATCCGCCAGGCGATTGCTCTCGGTATTGACCGTCAGGCTTTGGTTGCCAATGTGTTGAATCATGTGGCCAGCCCGGCTGTTGGTGATCAATCGCCGCTGTCCTGGGCGTACAACCCGGCGCTTACCGCCGCCGGGCGGAATGTGGACGAAGCCCGGTCTTTACTGGTGCAAGCCGGCTGGCGGCAGGGGGCTGACGGTGTTTTTATTAAAGAAGGCCGCAGGCTGACCTTCTCTTTGGCTACCACTGGCGGCAACAAGATCCGGGAAGGGGTTGCCCAAGCCATTGCCGGCCAGCTCAGAGAGGTTGGTATTGAGGTAGCGGTACAGCTGGTTGATCCTGCTCTGTTTTTTAGTGAAACCTTGCCGCGCCGGCGCTTTGAAACAGCTCTTTATGCCTGGGTGGCGGGCGTGGATCCTGACAATAAAAGCTTGTGGAATTCACAACAAATTCCTTCCCAGTACAATGGTTATAAAGGCAAGAATTATCCCGGCTGGCGCAATGCCGAAGTCGATCAGCTAACTGAGCAGGGATTGCGTACTGTGGATTTGCGCACTCGTAAAATGGTTTATTTTCGGCTGCAGGAAATATTGCTGCAGGAGTATCCGGTAGTGCCGTTGTATTTCCGGGCGAACATTGATGTGGTAAAAAATAAAGTGGTCAACTACAAGCCTAATCCTACACCGGCCGGTAATTTCTGGAATGCCTGGGAAATTGGATTTTCGGCAAATTAGTTATTTAGGGCTTGACACCTTTTCGGTAATATGTTAATCTAATTAAGTCATTAAAAGTGTTAAACATGCGGTCGTGGCGGAACGGCAGACGCGCTAGCCTCAGGAGCTAGTGGGGGCAACCTCGTGGTGGTTCAAATCCACTCGACCGCACCATAAAACACAGTAACTGCGTATAATGTATTATGCGGTTGTGGTGGAACGGCAGACACACCATCTTGAGGGGGTGGCGGGGAGACCCGTGTGGGTTCAAATCCCACCAACCGCACCAAAACATACGGTATTTTGAACGCCTTAAGGGAAACCTGAAGGCGTTTTTTTGTTGTGTAAGCAAAAGCACACGCTAGGCGTGTGCTTAAATGAGAAAACGACTGGCTAAAGTCGAGTTACCCAAAGATATCCTTTACTACCGCAAAAAAGGCCAGTACAGCCTTTGAAAGATAAGCATTCTTTCTATAAACAAGCCCAAAATTTAATTGGTTTGGTACACAGTCCTTTAATATATAGTACTTTCCACGAAACTCAGGATTGCAATAAGGAATGATAACTTCCGATACAAAAGCAACGCCTATGCCGGATACTGCTAAGGCATGCGCAGTTTCCATGTTTTTGACCTCAAGGATCGTCTTTGGTGTAAAGTTTTCTTGTTTGAAGAAATTGGTAATTTGAATTCTGGATTGAGAATCCGGCAGGAGATAAATAAAAGTTTCATTTTGCAGCTCGCATAGATCGATTGGGGGATATGAGGCAGTGGAACTTTCAGCCCGTAGTTTATTGTTAAGCGGGTGGGCAGGGGACACTACGATTAAATGTTTTTCTTTATTAATAAAAGTATAGGATAACTCGTTGTTTTTTACCGGCAGAACTTCAACACTAAAATCGATATCTCCGGTAAGTATGGCATTTTCAAGTCCTGATGCATGGTCTTCATAAATGGATACTGTAATACCGGGATATTTCTCATAGAAAACCGGAAGTACCTTAGGGAAAAAATATTTACCCCGGAATTGCGAAACCCCAACAGTGATATGTTCATTTTTTAAATTCGCAATGTCTTTCATTTGTTTATGGAGCTGTTTTTCATAATTTAAAATTTGGTAAGCTGTTTTAACAAACTGCCTTCCGGCAAACGTAAGAAGTAAAGGTTTTTTGCTGCGGTCAAACAGGCGTACATCCAGGGATTCTTCAATGCGCGCGATGGACTGGCTTAAAGATGGCTGAGTGATAAAGAGTTTTTGCGCGGCATTGGAGATACTTCTTTCTTCGGCGACCTTTAACACATATTGAATATCGCGAAATTCCATAATAACTCTCCTCGTAACATAAAGTATAATGTTAAACCTATATTATCATATATAATATACTATTTGAATTATTATTTGAATAGTGCAATAATCGGAATAGATAGAAATACATTACAACAACATTACAAGGAGAGGGTAAAAATGAAAATCACAAAAGTGGAATCTATTTTGACAGGCTCACGTCGTTTATTTGTAAAAGTATACACTGACGAGGGGATTATTGGCGTAGGCGAAGGTGGAAACTGGGGTTTTCGTGAAGCTGTGGCTGGTGCTATTGCCCGCATGGAAAAACCATTAATCGGACAGGATCCGTTACGGATAGAATACATTGGGAGCGAGCTGTACAAGCGATTTAAATTTGGCGGTACAGTTGTTGGCAGCGCGATTTCCGCCATAGATATTGCTTTGTGGGATATTAAAGGGAAATATTATAATGCCCCTATTTATCAGCTGTTGGGCGGCGCTGTTCGCAAAAAAATTCGTTTATGGGGCGTTGTAGATGGTAAAACAATTCAGGAGAGTGTGGAATCTGCTAAAAAATTACAAGCAGAAGGATATACTTGCATTCGATTAAATCCAACCAATATTAAAGAGGCAACCGGCACTTATGCACGTCAGATGAAGGCGATGAGCGATATGATTCATGCAGTGCGTGAAGCGGTTGGACTGGATATGGATCTTGGCTGTGAAATCCATCGAGCATTACAGCCGCATGAAAGCGTTACTCTGTTAAAAATGGTAGAGGATTGCAACCTTCTTTTCTTTGAAGATCCTATTAATTATGAAAATTATTTGTCACTGAAAGAAGTAACTCGTAAAACCAAGACTCCAATCAGTGCTGGCGAGCGCAGTTTCTGCATTCAGGATGTAGATATGCTGCTGCGGGACGATAGCGTTAGCTTTATACGGCCGGATATTTGTGTTATGGGTGGAATTACCGGTTGTAAAAAAGCAGCGGCGATTGCGGAAAGTCACTATGTAAATGTTATTCCACACATTGCTACAGGCAGTATTAATCTTGCCGGCAGCTTACATCTGGCAGCAGCAATACCTAATTTTGAGGTAATGGAAATGTGCCCTATTACCAGCGAGTGGGCTAGAATTCAAAAAGAAATAACAACACCATTTAAAATTGAAAATGGCTATCTGTCTGTACCGGAAGGACCAGGGCTTGGCGTTGAACTGCGTGATGATATTGAAGAAACAGCCCCCTATTGTGATTGGCCCTGGGACTTCGAACAATGCGACATAAAATAATTCATCATTTGTATTTAAATGAACCAGGGGATCTACCGCCAGGTTGATTTATTGGTGTCAAAGCCACCTTACGACGACCTGTGTCTGACTTGGTGGCCCTTTTTTTGCACCGGCAGCATGCCGGTGGGTACGAAGGACCGATCTGAGTTTCGGCAAAACTAAATCTTTTAACGGCTATCGCTTAATTTGCCCGTATTGTCATAACCCTGTGGTAGTCATTCTCTCATCTACTATGCGTTTGTTGCATAACAACAGTCAGGAGGATTAATCATGGTATGGATTGGTATTGCCATTGTTTTTGCCACATTTTACTTTATTATTAAAAACTATGAAACAAGATTAGTATTAATTCTTTCCGGCGTAATTATGGCAGCGCTCGGCGGAAATATCGTCAGTTCTGTCAATGCCTTTGTCAAAGAGTTTACCAATTCCGGCTTGGTGCCCACAATTTGTATCGTTATGGGATTTAGCTATGTGATGGACTATACAGGTTGTAGCAAGCACTTGGTTGCTTTTTTGACGAACTTGTTAAAGAAAGTTCCTTTAATCATTATTCCCGGAAGCGTTTTGGTCACATTTTTCTTAAATATTGCGATACCAAGCGCGGCAGGCGTGGCAGCGGCTGTAGGTACACTTTTAATTCCTACGCTGCTGGCCGTCGGTGTTCGTCCGGCAATGGCGGCCAGCGCTGTTTTTTTGGGGACGTGGGGCAGTGTCATGAGCCCGGGATTGATGTTTAATCCCCAGGTGGCCGAAATGGCAGGAGTAGATGTAATGACCGTTATTGCCACCTTTTCCAAACAGGTATTATTAGCCGCTCTGGCTGCGGCATTGATTTTAATGGTGATTGCCCACATTAAGAAAGAAGGCGTGGGAAGCCAGCGTTTAGGCGATGAGATTGTGGAGTCTGCAAGCATTAAGATCAATTATTTATTCGCCCTCATCCCCGTCCTTCCTATTGTTCTTTTGGTTTTAGGCAGTAAGCAAGTGCAATTGATTCCGGAATTTACAGTGCCGCAGGCAATGCTTTTGGGAACCGCCTTGGGGTTTGTCGTTACCAGAAAGCATTTTGGCGACATGACAAAACAGTTTTTTCGCGGGGTAGGCGATGGATTTTGCGATGTCGTCGGCATTATCGCAGCAGCCGCAATGTTTATTCAGGGGATGCAGGTCATTGGCCTGACTGATGCGTTGCTGGATATGATGAAAGGCTCGCAGCAGATCGCAAAATTCACGGCGGCATTCGGTCCGTTTATTATTGCGGCAATATCAGGGACAGGAAATGCAGCGGCGCTTGCTTTTAACGGGGCGGTAACTCCGCACGCAGCTACTTTCGGATATGGTATTATTGAAATGGGTTCTATGGTTCAGATTGGAGGCGGCTTGGGGCGCACAATGTCGCCGGTAGCCCCATCGGCAATTATTCTAGCAAAAATAGCGGGAATTAATCCGATGGAAATTACCAAGCGCAATATGATTCCGACGATTGTAGCGACATTTATCGTCCTGTTTACATTGATGTAAATCAAACAGGCATGCTCGAAAATTTACGATATTACGAACGCCTTGAGGGAAACCCCTGAAGGCGTTTTGCTTTCAATACGTTAGGGCCGGTGGTCTACATTTTATTTCCATGCCGGGCAGAGCATGCGCCGTATAGCTAGTGTCTTGGCAAAATTGTGAATTAAGATTAGACAACGCATCTTTTTCCGCCCCTGTTTGTTGGCCGCAACGGCATAATTTTTATTTTTTGCATTGTTGAGTATCTTCATTCCCGTATATGCGCGGACACGATATTGACAATTGTTTTAAATTGAAATAAGCTGAAGTTACAGCGCGAATTGTAATATCCGGGGCATTTTGCTGCCGGCATCTTTGGGATTCGGTGGAATAGTTAACTACCATTCTAAAATTATAGGATCCATTGCGCGGGTTTTTGCTCAGATGGTCCCAAAGCTGTGCCTATCAGACATAGATAAGGCCACGACAAGGCGGCTGAGCGGAAAAGATCGCGCAGGAACCCGGAGTTTAGTATTGCAGAGAACAGGGGGCGCATTGTTATGAACATATATGAAGGAATCCAGAAAAGGCGGAGTATCCGGAATTTTGAAACTCGGCCGGTGGAAAAAGAAAAAATTGAAAAGCTGTTAAAAGCAGGGATGCAGGCTCCTTCGGCCGCCAATCAACAGCCGTGGGAGTTTATTGTGGTTGAGGACAAAGAAAGCCTGCAAAAGTTATCGAAGGCCCATAGTTACGCCGGTCCGATAAAAAATGCAACACTTGGCATTATTGTATTATCCAATGAAAAGTATTTAACATTCAAGCAGTATTGGCAGCAAGATTTGGCGGCGGCGACGGAAAATATTTTACTTGCGGCGGTGGAGCTTGGTTTGGGTGCGGTATGGTTAGGAATTGCGCCGGAAGAAGACCGAATGTCTTTCATGAAGGATTTTTTTAAGCTGCCCGAAAGCGTCGAGGCATTTGCCATGCTGGCCGTCGGTTATTCCTCTGCGAATAAGTTTGAAGATCGGTTTGATAAAGCCAGAATTCATTATGAGACATATTAGTTCTATGCAATTGCGCCTCAAGATACAAGGCGAACGCTGTTTCTGAAGTATTCGGCGCTAACAAGCAAGGGCGAGTCATCTTAATAAAGAAATTTTAATGACAACGGCTAATTTTTCCAAGCTTCCGGCCAGCGCTGGATAATAGCGACCGCGGATGACTGGACAACCTGGCTGATCTCAAATGTCCGAGGCCTATGATGCTGAACGTGATATCCATAAAAAAGTCATTGTGAAGGCCGGTAGAGGCGTTGCGAATCCGATTTGCTTGGCCGGTAAATATCCTGCAAAAATGTCCCCCAAAAGCTGTTTAAGGAGGTGCGGACATGATCACAGAGCAACAAAAGCTGTTGGCAATTGCAGCGCACTTGGCGTATCTTCTGGGAGGAGTTGGTTTTGTGGTTGCCCCGCTTGTCATTTTTTTTATTAAGAAGGATGATCCATTTATTGCCGACCACGCCAAACAGGCTCTTGTCGCTCAACTGTCCCTGCTGGTTGCCGGTGCAGTGGTTGGTTTTTTATCCTTACTGTTCATTGGATTGCTGTTAATCCCCGTGCTAGCTCTGCTCAGCACCGTTATTTTCTTCACTTCCATTTTAGCGGCGCTGAAAGCCTTAAACGGAGATTATTACCATTATCCTTTCATACAGGGACTGGTTGAAAAATTATGAAAAAAGTCCGCTGCATCGGTCTGTTGGGCTTCTTTCGAGGATGTTTTACGCCGATGCAAGTTAAGCTGGTTTGTGCGTGAACATGAAAAGAAAATAGCCTTCAGAAGTTGGAAAGGGGATCATGATGGAAATCAGAGTGAATGGCATTTCGTTATTTTACGAATGCTTTGGCGTCGGCGCTCCAATGATTCTGCTGCATGGAAATGGGGAAGATCACTATATTTTTGATAAGATAGCCGCCAAATTAAAAGACCATTTTACGGTTTATGCAATTGACAGCAGAAATCATGGTCAAAGCACAAAAACAGAGGACTATTCCTATCAGACGATGGCTGAGGACCTCTATGCTTTTATCCAGGCGCTGCATTTGCATAAAGTCAATATGATTGGGTTTAGCGACGGCGCTATCGTCAGCCTGATTGTCGCAATCAATTACCCGGCCGTACTCGAAAAAATGGCTTTGCTGGGTGTTAATTTGAAACCCGGAGACTTTACTGAAGAAAGCTACCAGTATGTCAAGCAAACCTATGAGGAAACGAAGAACCCCTTATTTAAGCTGATGCTTGAGCAGCCCAATATAGAACTGGACAGCCTCCGGAACGTTTTGGTTCCTTCCCTGGTCATTGCTGCGGAAAATGATATTTTTAAGCCTGCGATGTTTGAAGAAGTTGCAAAGGCGCTTCCCCATGCAGAACTGAAAATAATGGCAGGCCATGAACATGACAGCTATATTGTAAATCAGGATATCCTGTACCCGGATTTCATTCGTTTTTTCAAATAGCCGGTTTTCGGTAGAACCGAACGAAACACATAAAAAGCCAGGCGCTTAAGCGCCCGGCTTTTTTGCATTTTAATCGCAGCGTCCTGCGAAACTGGCCCAAAAGATGATCTTCGCATAAAGCAATTCATTAGTAATGCTAAAGAAAAAATCTATTGTTTAATCATTGTTTACAATAGCAATATCTTTCATAAACACTAAATTGTTATAAGTTAGAAAGTATAGTAAATTTGAGTAAGGGAAGTTAACAACAGACGTATAGAAGGCAGTTGTACAGTCTGTACTTTGTAAAGCATTGAAAGTGGGAGTGGTCGATTGTGGTAAAGATCTTGGTCTATTTAGCCTGGATGGGGATTACCTTTGGTTTGATGGCGTACATGATCTTTCGCAGATTTAAAAATACTCTGCATGGAAGACCGGAGAGCAGATATGACCGGCTGAAGTATTTTCTGACAAATGTCGTGGCTCAGGACAAGGTAATACAGGATCACCGGCTTTGCCCATGTGTTGATCATGTGGGGTTTATCGTACTCGGTTTTGGGGCATTGAACCTGGCGGTGGAGGGACTGTTCGGCGTACCGGTGCCGTTTATCGGGCTGAAGGAACTATTTTTGCTGCTGGTGTACACTGGTGTTATCGTAGCGGTACTCCGCCGTACGGTGCTGAAACCGGACCGAATCAATAATACTGTTGAAGCTTTTGTTATTGTGTTTTAATTAGTCTTATCGTTACCGGTGATCTTTTGTATAACGGCGCCAGTTTTGCGCTGGGCGAAAACGCCGGCATTCGAAGCGCTGCGTTTTTCTAATTTTGTGTCAGGACTGCTGGCCGGAAATACGCCGGAAACCCTTGAACGGATTGCAACAGGAGCTTGGTGGCTGCATTTTCTGCCAATGGGCACGATGAGCGTGCTTATTCCGAGTTCCAAACATCTGCATCTGGCGTTTGCGCCGGCCAATGCCATTTGGCATACGTTACGGCCTAAAGGCTCCCTGACGAAGGTAGACTTCGAATTCGAAGATGAGACGATCAAAATCATTGGCGCGAACAAAATAGAGGAATTCACCTGGAAACAGTTGTTCGATACCTATACCTGCGTGCAATGCGGCCGTTGCTCGGAACGATGTCCGGCTCTCCAGACAGGTAAGCCGCTGGATCCCCGGGCATTGCATGTTGAACTCAGAGCCCATATCGAAGAGAAAGCGCCGCTGCTGGACAAAATCAAAGCTGCGGGCGACAAAAAGCCTGAATTTACGGAAGCTGAGCAGGCGATTCTTGACGATGTGTTTTCCGAGCAGTTTATCTGGTCCTGTACGCCTGTCGCGCCTGTGAGAGGCCTGCCCTGTATCCAATGAGCATGTGCAGAAGCTCATCGACTTACGACGCTACATGGCCATGGCCGAAGCCCGGATGCCGGAAGATGTGCAGCGTACCTTCAATTGCTACCAAAGCGGAAATCCCTGGAAGCTTCCCACAGCCGCGGTGACTGGATGAATGAACTGACGGTTCCCGCCTGGGCGGACAAGGCTGAGTATCTGCTGTACGTGGGCTGCGCCGGAGCGTATGACAACCGGGCTATCGCGGTCAGCAGGGCCCTGGTGAAGGTGCTGAATGCGGCAGGCGTAAATTATGGCGTTCTCGGCAATATCCCGATTTTGGCGGTCAGTTTGAAGTCATCCATCACTCGGAATTTCTTGCCGGTCTTCTCAGTTCCGGAAAAATCAAGGTGGACGGTTCCTTTGCCGCCAAGGTGACCTATCATGACGGCTGCTATCCGGACGTCACAACGATGTGTTTCAGGCGCCTCGCGCTGTCCTCGAGGCAGTGCCGGGAATCAGCGTGATTGAGATGGGCCAGAACAGGAAGGATGCGTCGTTGTGATTACAGTCATCGTTTAAAAGCGCAGGGCTTTGCAATTCCTACGCTTTTTCCCTGTGTGGGGCAGGTCAATACTGTGGATCCTGCGTCAGGCAGGCTGAATACCGGCCGCAGTGCAGGTGCGGATTTCGCAGGGCTATGCGTTACCGCTGGCGTCAAACGGAGCGTGACGCAGTTCATTTGCTTTTGACCAGTTAATAAAAAAATTTTTAAAATTTAATACAATTGGCAGTGGTTTGGGTTTTTTGAGAAAAACGATGGAAAGAGTTCTGATTCTGGTTGGTTTAAAACGAATCAGTGCAACATTTTTGGGCAATTTTTTCATCACCAGGCGTAAGGAAAGCATGGCGATGCCCATCCCTTCAGCCACGAGTCCGACAATGGTATCAGTGTACTGGGTCTCGTAGGAGAATTGCGGTATAAATCCGGACTGGCGGCAGGCGTCCATGGTATCCTGGTAAAAATCAGAAGATTTGGAGAAGGAAATAAACCTCTCTTGTGAGACCTCACCTAAATCTATAATCTGTCTGGAAGCCAGAGGATGAGATTTGTTGACGATGATCACTAATTCATCATCAACCAGAGGATAGGATTCTAAGGAGAATTGTTCCGGCTTGAATTTATCAAAAGTGGTTAGAAATGCCACATCAATTTTGCCGTTACATAATAATGTATATAAGTCAAGGCATCCGGCTTCGCAAAAATGCAATGAGATTTTCGGGTAATTTTTTTGGAATAAAGCAATGAGAGCAGTCATACCATACGCTTCGAAGGCCGGACAGTTTCCAATAAATATATTTCCGCTTTCACCAACAATGTATTTTTGCATTATCGTATTAATTTCAGTAATTTCCGATACTATTTTCTTGGCGCTTTCAATAAATTCAGCGCCGGCTAAAGTTAGGTGAACTGAGCGAGTAGTCCTTTCGAACAAGGCGACTCCCAATTCATCTTCAAGTTTCTTAATTTGCTGCGACAAAGAGGAGGGGGTTACGCAGGCTTCATCTGCGGCGCGGGAGAAATTTAAATGTTTCGCCAGCGTCAGCATGTATTTCAATTGAGCTATCTCCATGTCCGATTCTCCTTTCTAAGCATAAAATCCGGTTCAAACAACATTTGTTAAAATATTCACAAAAGTTGTTGCGCTAGGGCCCAGGCAATAAAAAGAACTCCTCTTGTAGAATATGGCGATCAGCGAGCAAGTTAAAAAGCACGGCCCGCCAGTACCCATTTGCATTAAAAACCCTGCTGCTTTAGCGTAAGCACATCTTTTATTTTAAAACAAAAGAATTTGCGAATATGTTAAAATATTCACAAATATATGAGCAATAAACTTAGGCAGTAAGTAGTTCTAATGCTCAGACATAAGCGTTTTGCACCTGTGGCGCCGGCAAGCAAAATGATGATCGGCGCGACTTAACGGCGCTGGTTTTCAAAAGAGTTTACTTGATTGTATGAAGATACCCGTCAAATATGTTAGAATATTCATATTTATGTTTGCAATTTGATTCAACAAAGCTATCCGAATTTCCTGCTAAGAATTTTATAATAACAAAATAATGATCAAAAGTGATGCAACCAGCAGCCGGGATATGCATAGCGGCGCTTCCGGTCCTTTTATAAGGATAGCTCTTCTTTCAATGAATCTGTGTTTTACATGAGGATTGAATGCAGGGGGCTAGGGCCTTGAAAATTATCCCCTGTTTTAAATGACACAAGGTACTGGTACCTTGGCAAAGTTAAAAATAAATAGGAAGTATATTCAAAAAGAGGATGCGGATATAGAAATGACACAGAAATACTTCGTAAAGCTGACAGAGTCTGAACAAAACCGGCTTCAAGAGCTAATAAATAGTCGTAATGCAAGCAAAAGTATAAAGAAACGCGCCAATATACTCTTAATGTCAGATATGAGTGCAGGCAACCCCGCAAAGCAAGCAGAAATAGCCAAACGTTGTGGAGTATCCGTAGTTACCGTATATCATACATTAAGAGATTTCGCCTGTAACGGCCTAACCTACACTCTTACATACAAACGTAAAAAGACAACCAATCCCCCCATTGTAACAAGTGAAATGCAAGCCCGTATCATAGCTCTTGCCTGTAGCGAACCGCCAAAAGGATTCGCTAGATGGACAGTGCGGATGTTGACAGAGAAAATCATTGAGTTAGGAATATTGGAAAAAGTATCGCGTGAGACCGTCCGACAAACTTTAAAAAAACAGAACTTAAGCCTCATCTAAAGAAACGTGGTGCATACCAGCAAATAGAAGCATGGAAGTTGGCTTAATATAGCAGAAATTAAGTTGAGTGCTATAACCTTTCAAATGCTTGAACAGGCAAATTTTTTCTATTGAGGATTTACAAAAGAAAATCTCTGCTTGGGAACTCGACGCAATGCTTCGAGTAAATCTGTCGATTGGCATTTTACTACATCCGACGCCCGGTCGAGGCTTAAAAGTCTTTATCAAAATATAACTTTGTCAAGACACTAGTAGAGTATAAGAGAAAAATAGGTTTACAGATGCCTGTTTTTGGGTTAATTAATCATTTTTTCCAAAAAGTGAGGGGATAATTAACTATTTCTTCATAGTCATTTTATATTTTAAAAATGTTAAATTGTTGTAATTGCTGAAGTGTAGTACGCTATGAGATATAAATTAACAGCAGTATTTTAGCCGGATTGTCGGAAGAGGAATTGGCGTAAGGGGGTATGGGCAATGGCCAGTTTTTGAACACTGCGGAAAGGAAGAAGCAATTTCAAACCTGTTGCGGTAATCCGGTTGAAATGCTCGATGATCTTATTCAATACTGACAAAAAGGGAGGACGTCATTCATGAATATTCTGGTTTGCGCTAAACAAGTGCCAGATACTGCGGAAATAAAAATAGACCCGGTTACCAATACCTTGATTAGAGCTGGTGTGCCAAGCATTGTCAATCCATTTGATACAAATGCTCTGGAAGCGGCAGTGCAGCTTAAGGAAGCGCATGGCGGCAGTGTAACTGTAATCAGCATGGGACCTGATCAAGCTAAAGTTGCTTTAAAGGAATGCTTATCTGTTGGCGCCGACAAAGCAGTGTTAATCAGCGACCGGTTATTCGGAGGATCAGATACTCTGGCAACAAGTTACATATTAGCCACAGCAATTAAGAAGCTGGGGACTTTTGATTTGATTTTATGCGGCAAGCAGGCGATTGACGGCGATACGGGGCAGGTAGGGCCTGAGATCGCTGAACATCTTGGCATAGCGCAGTTAACCTTTGTCGCCAAGATAGAAATGAAGGGTGATACGATTTCTGTTCACAGAGAGCATGAGCAAGGTTACGAAATCATTGAAGCTAAGATTCCGGTGGTATGTACAGTACTTAAATCAATTAATGAACCGAGATATGCAAGTGTTAAAAGTAAAATGGCGGCCAATAAAGCAACCATTGAAGTATTAACGGCTGCCGATTTGCCGGAGCTTGATGTGACCAAAATAGGGCTCAAGGGCTCTCCCACCAGGGTGAGAAAAACATTTACACCGCCTAGGAAGGATTCAGGCATAAAAATTCAGGAAAGCACGGATAGGGAATCGGCGCTTAAGTTTATTGAAAAGCTAGTTGTAGCCAAGCTACTTAACCGGGGGTGCTAAGGATGAATATAAAAGATTATAAGAATGTATGGGTATTTATTGAAACTGCCCGCGATGAAGTTAAAAGGGTAGGACTGGAGCTTTTAAATCAAGGCAGAATCTTAGCGGATGCAAATGATGAAAAACTTATCGCAGTTGTTATTGGCCGCCATTTGGATGCGGCTGCCCAATCCGTTATTGCCCATGGCGCCGATGAGGTTATTGTCGTAGAGGGCGAAGAATATGCAGATTATAATACCGACGGCTACACCAACGTAATGGTTAAGCTGGTGGAAAAGTATAAACCGTCGGTAATCCTGATCGGAGCTACGAACAATGGAAGGGACCTGGGCCCTAGGGTATCCTGCAGATTGGCGACAGGTTTAACCGCGGATTGTACAGGTTTGGAAATTAATGAGGAAACCAGAGATGTCGCCTGGACGAGGCCTGCGTTTGGCGGAAATCTTATGGCCACTATCCTGTGTTCTGCTACCAGGCCCCAGATCGGGACGGTAAGGCCCGGCGTATTTAAAAAGGCCCAGCCGGACTTTGCGAGAACAGCAAATATCATACGTGAGGAAATTAAGACGCCGGCGGAGGAGATTAGAACAAAGCTTGTAGGCTTTATCAAGGCGGAAGGCGATGTTGTGGTTAACCTTGAGGAAGCGGAAATCATTGTTTCCGGCGGCAGAGGCCTGGGTAAACCGGAGAATTTCGCCTGTATCAGAGAGCTTGCCGAGGTATTGGAAGCTACTGTGGGAGCATCCAGAGCGGCAGTAGACGCGGGCTGGATATCCCCGCTTCATCAAGTGGGCCAGACAGGAAAAACCGTTGGACCTAAGATATATATTGCCTGCGGTATCTCCGGAGCGATTCAGCATTTGGCCGGAATGTCGTCATCAGACATCATTGTGGCGATCAATAAAGACCCGGATGCGCCAATCCTTGGCGTCGCTGATTATGGAATTGTCGGGGACTTGTTTGAGGTAGTTCCTGTACTTATTGAAGAGATCAAGAAGATCAAGACAAAATAGAAAAATAAAAATAATCCCGTGATCATTGTCCGGGATTATTTATTTGTGTGACAGGGGACGGGGTTGTTGACACAACAATTTATTTCCAACTGTGTCAGTCAGCCGGAGCGGAAGACGGCAGGCAGACAAGCGAACGGCATGTAGGGAAGAAGGGAAATCTCATTGACATTAATCGCCGGATCTGATAAACTAATTCAGGAAATTGAATAAGCCTTTAAACTGGTCCTGTGAGGCTGGGAAGGAATACACTGCATAAATATAACTATGCCTTCTTGCGTCACATGCGCTAAGAAGGCTCTTTTAATAACAGTATATTATTGACTTTCTCCGGTAAGTTTGTTAGTATATATATAAATAAATATTGCATAATTATAAGTGCCTTTAAATTTGGTTCTGCGAAACCGGGAAGGTATACTGCGGAAAAGGTGTTATTGCATAGAAAAATACAAATACTATCCTTTAAGTTGATCCGGGAGGTCGGCAAGGATGTTAACGTGGTCCGGCATAGTACGCCGCAGCGGCCTCTGTATAACTCCTTGTCACCACGGCAGGGAGTTATTTCATTTAGGAGGAATGATTATGATAAAGAGTCGTCAGGTGTCGCTGCGCAACAAGGATATTCTCGGGCTGGAAAATATGACGGTGGCTGAAATGGAGCTGGTATTGGATACTGCCAAAGAAATGAAAAATATCGTTGGCCGGGATATCAAAAAGGTGCCGACTTTACGGGGCAAATCAATGATTAATTTGTTTTTTGAGCCAAGCACCAGGACCAGAACCTCCTTTGAACTGGCTGGTAAATATCTGGGCGCTGATGTAGTCAATATCACCGCCAGCGCCAGCAGTGTGGTCAAAGGGGAAAGTTTGCGGGATACGTTAATGACAGTGGAAGCTATGGGGGTTGATATCATTGTGATGCGGCATGCGGCCGAGGGGGCGGCTCAGTATGCGTCTAACGTCGTTAGTCCGATCATTATCAATGCCGGTGACGGCGCTCATGAACATCCAACCCAGGGCTTGCTGGATATGTTCACAATTAAACAGTATAAAGGACGCTTACATGGGCTCAAGGTTGCCATCTTGGGCGATATTTTACATAGCCGTGTTGCCAGGTCCAACATCTGGGGATTGCAAAAGATGGGGGCTGAGGTGCACATTGCCGGACCTCAAACGCTGCTGCCTAAGTTTATGGAACAGGCCGGCGTTAAGGTACATAACCGGATCGAGGATGCTTTGGCGGATGCTGATGTCGTCAATATACTGCGCATCCAGCTGGAACGCCAGAAAAAAGGGCTGTTTCCGTCAGCACGGGAGTACGCGCGCATCTTCGGCGTAAATCAGGCCCGGCTGGCGTTGGCCAAACCGGATGCGCTGGTCATGCATCCAGGCCCCATGAATCGTGGCCTGGAAATTGCGCCTGATGTGGCTTATAGTGACCAATCCGCCGTTCAGGAGCAGGTAAAAAATGGTTTGGCAATCAGAATGGCAATTCTGTTTTTGGTGTTGATGGGAGGTAAAAACATTGAAACTACTGCTTAAAGCCGGAAGAGTGATTAATCCACAGGAAGATTTTGACGGCATTGCCGATATTTTAATAGAGAATGGCCTTGTGACGGAATTTGGTAAAGATTTGCCGGCCGCGGGAGCGCAAATTTACGACGCTGACGGGTTAGTGGTTACCCCGGGTCTTATTGATATGCATGTTCATTTGCGGGAACCCGGACAGGAAGCAAAGGAGGATGTTGGTTCCGGAACCCGGGCGGCGGCAGCGGGCGGGTTTACGACGATTGCCTGTATGCCAAATACCAGGCCGGTGGTCGATAGTGCGATTATCGTTTCAGGCTTATTGCAGCGGGCGCAGGTTGAGGGACTGGTAAATGTTAAAGTGATCGGAGCGTTGAGTAAAGGGCAGGAGGGCCGGGAATTGGCTGAAATCGGTGATATGCTGCAGGCCGGCGCGGTGGCAATATCCGATGATGGTCATTATGTGGAGAACGCCAAGCTGCTGCTCAACGGACTGGAATATCTTACTTCGTTTGGCCGGCCAATCATCTCCCACGCGGAAGATGAGTCACTGGCCGGCGACGGCTCAATGCATGAGGGCGCTGTATCGGCGATGCTGGGAATAAACGGACGGCCGTCAGTGGCTGAGGACATTGCCGTAGCCCGGGACATTCTGCTGGCTGAATATGCCGGAGGAGCGGTTCATATTGCTCATGTCAGCAGTAAAGGGGCGGTGGAACTTATTCGTCAGGCGAAACAACGGGGGATCAAAGTGACCGCAGAAGTTACGCCGCATCATCTTACGTTAACCGATCAAGCGGTCAGCTCTTTTGACACGGCGACCAAAGTAAATCCGCCGCTGCGCTCAGCCGACCATGTCGAGGCTTTGCTGGCCGGCTTAAAGGATGGAACACTGGATGCGATTGCTTCCGACCACGCACCCCACGCGTTTGAGGAAAAAGACCGTGAGTATCGTTTTGCCCCCAGCGGCTTTGCCGGTTTGGAAACAGCGCTGGGTGTAGTGTTAACCAACCTTTATCATACCGGAAAATTCAGCCTGAATGAAATCGTTGAGAGAATGTCGTCCACCCCGGCCCGGATACTAAACCTAAACCGCGGCGTTATCCGGGCGGGGGAAGCAGCAGATATCACCATCATTGATCCGGATTTGGAATGGATTGTCGACAGTACCAGGTTTTATACCAGAGGCCGGCTGACCCCGTTTGACGGTATGCAGCTTAAGGGTAAAGCGATTGCCACAATTGTCGGTGGCAAAGTGATTATGCAAAATGGCGAGGTGCATAAATGAAAGGCAAATTGATACTAGAGGATGGCAGTGTTTTTTACGGTAATATGCTGCAGGAGGCCGGCGCAGTTGGTGAAGTTGTCTTTAATACAGGCATGACAGGCTATCAGGAAATACTGACCGATCCGTCCTATTGTGGACAGATTGTGACGCTAACCTATCCGCTGATTGGCAATTATGGCACTGCCGGTCTGTTTGAACAAGCCCGGCAATCTTACGTGCGCGGCTTTGTGATTAGTGAGCTGTGCACTGAACCAAGCAACTGGCAGGCCGAAAACAGTCTTGCCGACTATTTGAAGGCCCGGAATATACCCTGCATTTACGGTGTTGATACCAGGGCAATCACCAGGCGTATCCGGTCACACGGCACCATGAAGGGCATTATTGCTCCTGAAAGCGCCAGTAAAGCGCAGATTGCCGAGCTTATGGCCCGGCCGCCCAAGCTGGATGTAGTGCATGAGGTTACTACGAAAGAAATTTATCAAATGCCCAATGACGGTCCTCATGTTGTGGTGATGGACTTTGGCGTTAAACGCAACATTCTCCATTCCCTGCATAAAATAGGCTGCCGATTGACGGTTGTACCGGCCTACACTACGGCCAGGGAAATACTGGCCATGCAGCCTGACGGAATTTTTTTATCCAATGGCCCCGGGGATCCTAAGGATGTCCCGGAAGCCATTGCTGAAATACGAGAGCTTATCGGCCAAAAACCGATGTTTGGCATTTGCCTGGGGCATCAGTTGATTGCCCTGGCCTTAGGGGCCGATACGTACAAGCTGAAATTCGGTCATCGCGGTTCTAACCAGCCGGTGAAAAATTTAAGGACCGGCAGGGTGCATATTACCTCCCAAAATCATGGGTATTCGGTAGATGAAGCTTCACTGGCCGGCAAGAACTTAGTGATTACCCACCGGGCGGTGAATGACGGCACGGTGGAAGGGATGAGCCATAAGGATATACCGCTGTTTTGCATTCAATATCACCCGGAGGCAGCACCCGGACCTGATGATAATACTTATTTGTTTAACGAATTCTGGACGCTGCTGACACAGGGGGAATAACTTATGCCGAAGAAGGACTATCTGCGAAAAGTACTGGTTATAGGCTCAGGGCCGATTATTATTGGTCAGGCTGCTGAATTTGACTATGCAGGCACTCAGGCCTGCCGGGCATTAAAAGAAGAGGGGCTGGAGGTTGTTCTGGTCAACAGCAATCCGGCCACCATTATGACTGATGCGAATATTGCCGACCGGGTTTATATTGAACCGCTGACCCCCGAGTTTTTAGAAGAAATCATTGCCAAGGAACGGCCTGATGGCGTACTGGCGACTTTGGGCGGCCAGGCAGGTTTGAATCTGGCTTTTAAGCTGGCCGAACGGGGTGTACTGGAGAGATACGCCGTGGAATTGCTGGGAACTTCAATTGAAGCAATCAAAAAAGCCGAGGACCGGGAATTATTCAAAGAGACCATGCAGGCCATTGGCGAGCCAATACCGGAGAGCACCATTGTCGAGGACATCGAAAGCGCCCGGCAATTTGCCAGGGAAATCGGATTTCCGCTGATTGTGCGTCCCGCTTATACCATGGGGGGGACCGGCGGCGGAATCGCCGGCAGTGATGAAGAACTGATCGATATTGTTACCCGCGGCCTTAAATACAGTCTGATCGGCCAGGTGCTGATCGAACGGAGTGTGGCCGGCTGGAAAGAGATTGAATATGAGGTCATGCGTGATGCCAACGACAATTGCATCACTGTGTGCAATATGGAAAATTTTGATCCGGTGGGCATTCATACCGGCGACAGCATTGTTGTTGCGCCGTCTCAGACGCTGACCGATCATGAATATCAAATGCTGCGCAGCGCTTCTCTAAGAATTATCCGGGAGCTGGGCATTGAAGGCGGCTGCAATGCGCAGTATGCGCTGGATCCTCACAGCAACCAGTACTATGTGATTGAGGTCAATCCGCGGGTCAGCCGTTCCAGTGCGCTGGCTTCAAAGGCTACGGGTTATCCCATTGCCAAGGTTGCAACCAAAATTGCCATCGGCTATCATCTTGATGAGATTGTGAATGCAGTTACTCAGAAAACAATGGCCTGCTTTGAACCAACCCTGGATTATGTTGTGGTTAAATTCCCACGGTGGCCGTTTGACAAGTTTGTGCTTGCCGACCGAATACTGGGAACGCAAATGAAGGCCACCGGCGAGGTAATGTCCATTGACCGTACCTTTGAGGGCGCGCTGTTAAAAGCAGTCCGTTCTTTGGAAATCGGTCTGCACCGGCTCCATATACCCGAAATTGCCGGTCTTTCGACCGAAGATGTCGAGCTTAATTTAAAGCTGGCGAATGATGAGCGGCTGTTTGTTGTTGCTGAAGCTTTACGACGAAATATTGATATGGAGGAAATACATCAGATTACAGGAATTGACCGGTGGTTTTTACATAAAATCCTCAATATTGTTACCATGGAAAACCGGCTGCGCACGGATGAATTGTCGGCAGGGCTGATGGCTCAGGCGAAGAAAATCGGCTTTGCCGATAAAACCATTGCCGAACTTACCGGCAATGGCATTGATGAAATAAGAGCACTGCGTAAACAGCAGAATATTATCCCCAGCTATAAAATCGTCGATACCTGCGCGGCGGAATTTGAAGCGGCCACGCCTTATTATTACTCAACTTATGCTCAGGAGGATGAAGGCGTCGGTTCCAATAACCGCAAGGTGATGGTATTGGGCTCCGGCCCGATCAGAATCGGGCAGGGCGTGGAATTTGATTATTGTTCGGTTCACTCCGTATGGGCTCTGCGGGAAATCGGCGTGGAGTCGATCATTGTGAATAATAATCCGGAAACAGTGAGTACCGACTTCGATACGGCCGACCGTTTGTATTTCGAACCGCTGACGCCGGAAGATGTACTGAATATCATTGATAAGGAACAGCCGGAAGGCGTTATTGTCCAGTTTGGCGGACAGACAGCCATTAATCTGGCCGGGCCGCTGACCCAAGCCGGTGTAAAAGTATTCGGCACGGCAGTGGAAAATATCGATAAAGCCGAGGATCGCGAGAAGTTTGATGCGCTGCTGGAGGAGCTTGGCATTCCCCGGCCTCAGGGCGCAAGCGTCACCAATGTCCGGGATGCCGTGACCGCCGCCGACGGCATTGGTTATCCGGTAGTTGTTCGCCCCTCCTATGTTTTAGGAGGCCGGGCAATGGAAATTGTTTATAGTGAAGCCGAACTGAATGATTATATGACCAGAGCGGTTAAAGCCTCTCCTGAGCACCCCGTTCTGGTGGATCGTTACATGCAGGGAACCGAGGTTGAAGTTGATGCGATTGCCGACGGGCGCGAAGTGCTCATTCCCGGCATTATGGAACACGTGGAAAGAGCCGGCGTTCATTCCGGCGACAGTATTGCGGTATATCCTGCGCAAAACCTGACGCAGGCGGTCATTGACACCATTGTGGATTACACCAGGCGGCTGGCGGTAGGGCTGAATGTTCGAGGCCTGATTAATATTCAATATGTAGTGGTGGATGAAGTTGTTTATGTAATTGAAGTAAATCCACGCTCCAGCCGTACCATTCCGTTTCTCAGCAAGGTGACCAATATTCCGATGGTTAATGTAGCCACCAGGATCGCGCTGGGTGCAACTTTGCATTCACTGGGCTATACGCCGGGCTTGATGCCGCCCAAGCCGTATATTGCGGTTAAAGCGCCAGTCTTTTCGTTTGCCAAAATGCAGCAGGTCGATATCTCCCTGGGACCGGAAATGAAATCGACCGGTGAAGTAATGGGGACTGACTATCATTATGCCAGAGCATTGTATAAAGCGCTGACTGCCGCCGGCATGAATGTGCCGTCTCAGGGGACGGTGCTGTTTACGGTAGCCGACAAGGACAAAACGGAAGCCGGCGGGCTGGCGCAGGGCTTTGCCGAACTGGGCTATAGCCTGGTTGCGACGGCCGGTACCGCGCAATATCTGCAATCACTTGGCCTGGATGTGGAAATCGTTCAAAAGGTTCATGAACATAAAGCCGATATTATCCAAATGATCAAAACCGGCAAGATCAATATGGTGATTAATACACTTACCCACGGCAAGGAGCCTGAACGGGACGGCTTTAAAATCCGGCGGGCTACCGTCGAGCATGCCATTCCCTGCCTGACCTCCATGGATACCGCCAAGGAAGTGCTGCATGTGCTTGGTTTTATGCGGGAGCGCCGGCTGGTTTATGCGCTGGCTTTGCAGGACTATGTCGGCGGAGGGGATGGGCTTGCCTAAAATATTGGTTCAGGCGCCGGTTGTGCAGCACATCACCATTGCCAATTTAATCAATAAGCTTACAATGTATATGCCGGGAGTTGCCGTTCAGGCAGTTCCCGGGCAGTTTATCCACCTCCGGGTCAGCGATAGTTGTCAGCCGCTGTTAAGGCGTCCGCTGAGCATCGCGGCGGCGGATGCAGCTAAAGGAACAGTCAGCGTTATCTACCGTATTGTCGGCACGGGAACAGCCCGGCTGGCTGAATTGAAAACCAATGATGTTGTTGATGTCATGGGACCACTGGGCACAGGGTTTGATCCGGAATGCAGCCGGCCGCTGTTGATCGGCGGTGGCATGGGTCTGGCGCCGCTGGTCTTTCTGGCCCGGTGGCTATGCCCGCGCCCGCTGGAAGTTTTGATGGGCGGCCGTACTGAGCAGGAGCTGTTCTGGCTGGAGTTATATAAAAAAACCTGTGATAAAATCCATGTCACTACCGATGATGGCTCAGTCGGCCAGCGCGGTTTTACTGTGGATGCCCTGCCGGGCTTATTGGCTGCCGGCGGTTATGACCGGATTTACGGCTGCGGCCCGCGTCCGATGCTGGAAAAAATAGCCGTGCTTGCCTGCAGGTTTGGCATTCCCTGTCAGGTGTCGCTGGAAGAACATATGGCTTGCGGCGTGGGCGCTTGTTTATCCTGCACCTGCGCCGGCAAAGCCGGAAAACGGAAAAAAGTCTGCACTGACGGTCCGGTTTTTTGGGCCGAGGAGGTATTCTGATGCCGGTTAATAACGAATTGATTTCTTCGGACATGATGGCGGTGGAAATTGCCGGCATTAAAATGAAAACGCCGGTGATGACTGCCTCGGGTACTTTTGGCTTTGGCCTGGAGTATGAAGAATTTGTCGACATTAATCAAATTGGGGCAATCGTAGTAAAAGGGACGACACTGCTGCCCCGCAGCGGCAATGCCGGCGTCAGGATTGCTGAAACGCCCGCGGGAATGCTCAATTCCATCGGCCTGGAGAACCCGGGGGTGGAAGCGTTTCTCGCCGCCGCTCTGCCAAAGCTGGCCCAATATGATGTCCCGGTTATTGTCAATATTGCCGGCAATACTGTGCAAGAATATGGGGAGCTGGCTAAACGTCTGGAGACTTCCGGTGTTGCCGCAGTGGAACTGAATATTTCCTGTCCCAATGTAAAACAGGGCGGAATTGCGTTTGGCACCGACTGCGACAGTGCGGCGGCGGTTGTCAGCACGGTTAAGGCCAGCACCAGCCTGCCGGTAATTGTAAAATTATCGCCCAATGTGACCGATATTGCCGCAATGGCCCAAACCGTGGAAGCGGCGGGTGCTGATGCGATATCTTTAATTAACACTTTACTTGGCATGGCCATCAATATCCACACCCGTGCACCGGTTTTAGGCAATGTTGTGGGCGGCTTGTCCGGGCCGGCGGTAAAGCCGGTGGCTGTGCGGATGGTCTGGCAGGCAGCCAACGCCGTGAAAATTCCGGTAATCGGCATGGGCGGAATCATGACGGCGGAGGATGCGGTTGAGTTTATGCTGGCCGGCGCCAGCGCTGTTGCCGTCGGTACCGCCAATTTTGTAAACCCCTGCGCTATTGTAGAAATAACGGCAGGAATCAAAGCATATCTTGTTGCCAAGGGGCTGGCCAACGTCGGCCAGCTCGTCGGCGGAGTGAACCTTAACGGATAACGTCAGGAGTGGGTATATGAAACCTAATCAGCGGTTAATTGTGGCGCTGGACTTTTCCAGTATGGGTGAAGTGGAACAACTGGTTGAGCATTTAGGCGGCAGTGTAAACTACTATAAAGTCGGCATGGAGTTATATTTCAGCGTTGGCAATCGAGTACTGCATTATTTACAGCAGCAGAATAAGCAGGTTTTTTTAGATTTAAAGCTTCATGATATTCCCAATACGGTGGCCCGGAGCCTGAAGTCGCTCACCGGACTGGGCGCAGCAATGCTGAACGTGCATGCTTTCGGAGGGCCGGCTATGCTTAAAGCCGCGGCTGAAGCGGTCGCCGGCGAGGCTGAGCGGCTGAGAATGGAAAAACCAAAGCTGATTGCCGTTACTGTGCTTACCAGTATGGACCAAACGGAGTGGTCGAGCATTGGCCAGACGGCTGAGCTTTCCGGTCAGGTTGTTAACTTTGCGCGGCTGGCTCAGGCTGCCGGCATTGATGGCGTAGTAGCTTCACCGCAGGAGGCTGCCCTGATCAGAGAAGCCTGCGGCAATGACTTTTTGATTGTTACACCGGGAATCAGGCCGCAGGGCAGCGAGCGAAATGATCAAAGCCGGGTGGCGACGCCTCATGGCGCGTTAGCGGCCGGAGCCAGTCATCTGGTGATCGGGCGTCCGGTTACTGCAGCAGCCGATCCCCGGCAGGCGGCTGAGCGGATTTTAGCGGAAATGGAGGGCGAATAAATGAATGAAGCTGAAGTAAAACAGCTGTTTATCGATACCGGTGCGATTATGGAGGGACATTTTTTACTGACGTCAGGTTTACATAGTCCATTATATGTGGAAAAATTTCAAGTCCTCCAGCATCCTGCGTTTACTGCCCGCCTGTGCACGGCCTTAGCCGGCAAATTTGCAGCCGAACAGGTGGAGGTGGTCGTCGGGCCGGTTACCGGCGGCATCCTATTGGCTCACGAAGTTGGCAAAAATCTTGGTACCAGAGCGATTTTTACCGAGCGCGAGAATGGGAAAATGACCCTGAGGCGCGGGTTTGTCATTAAGCCGGGGGAAAGAGTGCTGATTGTGGAGGATATTGTAACCACCGGCGGATCTGTTCAGGAAGTGCTGGAGGTAGTCCGCGAACACGGCGGTATTCCGGTGGGAATCGGGCTGCTGGTTGACCGGAGCGGCGGCAAGGTCAATTTTGACGTTCCCTGCAAGGCCTTGTTAAAGCTGTCTGTTACCACTTATCAACCGGAAGGCTGTCCGCTGTGCAAAGCCGGCGTACCAATGACGAAACGGGGCAGCCGGAAGCTGTAATGATAACGGTTTAACTGCAAGTACCCGAAATACGCAAAGGGACAGCAAATAAACCAATGCAAAAAAATGGCATAAAAATTCCTAAATGTAGTTTGCGAGCTCAGTTTTTTATTGAAGGCAACGGCATTAATTACAATATCTTAACGCAGTTTTTCGAACATAATCACCTCTGTTTTTGCCGATAATAATTGTGCAGGAGGTGATAAAATGGCAAAAGATGTTAAGTGCCGGGTTGAAAACTGTAAGTTTTGGAGTCAGGGTCAGCGCTGTACTGCGAACGCCATTGAAGTAAGTGTAGACAGTGGCGGAAAACAGGCCGGCGATGTTCAGGAGACCAACTGCCATACCTTTAAACTGCAATAACCAATGAAAACAGTCAGCCGGAAGCTTCCGGCTGACTGTTTTCATTGGCGTTGAATTCCTGCTGCTTGCTTTTTAGTACTTCTTCCCGTAAGCTCAGCCAGATTTGCTGGAACAGTTCGTTGTAATGCACGGTTGTGCGAATTGCTGCAATATCGCGGGGCCGGGGGAGATCAACTTCGACCACTGATTTTATTGTACCGGGATGGGCGGTCATGATCATTACTTTATCACCCACACAAAGAGCTTCATCAATGCTATGAGTAATAAAAACAGTAGTTTTTTTACTGGTATCCCAAATATGCAGCAACTCCTGCTGCAGGAGGATACGGTTTTGTTCATCCAAGGCGCCGAACGGTTCATCCATCAGCAGTATTTCAGGATCAGTGGCAAAGGCTCTGGCAACGCTTACCCGCTGTTTCATGCCGCCTGAAAGCTGACAGGGATACGCGCGGGCAAATTTGTTAAGTCCAATCATCTTAATATAATGGCTGGCAATATCTGCGCGCAGTTTTTTGGCAATGCCTCGCATTCGCAGTCCGTAAGCTACATTTTCGGCAACTGTCATCCAGGGAAAAATGGACTGCTCCTGGAAGACCATCGAATTGACCGGACGATTGCCGCCGTCGCTGTTGATTCTGATCATACCGCCGGACACCTCTTCCAAATCCGCCAATATTCTGAGCAAGGTAGTTTTGCCGCAGCCGCTGGGGCCGACAATGCAGAAAAATTCACCGTTTTTAATGGTTAAATTGATGTTTTGCAATGCCGTTACCTGACCGTGGCTTGTGGTAAATGTTTTGCTGACATTTTTCATTACGATCCGGTTCGTTGTATTGCACATGGCGACCTCCTCCTTAACGGCATTGCTGCTTCCACGGTAATACCAGCCGTTCTAACAGATCGAGAATGAGTGAAAAAATATAGCCAAGCACAGACAGCATAATCAGGGCGACGAACATTTGCTCAATATCAAACATGTCATAAGCCCGCCAAATCATCCAGCCGATACCAGCTTTGGCTGCGGATAGTTCAGCCGCCACAATTAAAATTAAAGCCATGCCCATGCCAAGCTTCAAGCCGGCAAAAATCATCGGCAGAGCGCCTGGCAGAGCGACGGTTAAGTAAAAATTTTTTCGGCTGGCGCCAAAGTTCTTGGCTACATCAAGATAAATCCGATCAATGCTGAGAACCCCGGCCATTGTATTAATTACCACCAGATAGAAAACGCCAATGGCAATGGTAAATATTTTTGAGGTTTCGCCCAGCCCAAAGATTAACAGGATCAGTGGCATTAAGGCCAGCTTGGGGATGGGGTAGGTCGCCGCAATCATTGGCTCAATGGCTGATCGTACGAGGGGCGACAATCCCATGCTGATACCAACCATAATGCCTGGTATCGAACCGGCGGCAAAACCAAAAATCACTCGCTGAACACTTACCGCAGTATGGTGAAAAAGATCGCCCGACAACAGCAGGGGAATAAATGCTTTAAATATTAAGGTTGGACTGGAAAACAACCGGATATCGATAGCGCCGACCTGGGCCAGCACTTCCCATAAGAGCAGAAGTGTCAGCGGCGACAAAACAGATAACATACGAATTGCTGTGGAATCACTTGACAGTTTAGCCATACACTCACCTCATACCAGATCACTTATTGTTGATACGGTCCCAGCTTTTTTAAGGCAAAATCTACAAAGCTATGATCAACGGCATCTTGCAGGCTAATATCTGATTTTAACAGATGATTTTCTTTATACCAGGCCAGGTCGAGTTCCACCCCTTTTAGTTTGACGTAGCCATCCGGGTTGAGGCCGGTGGGATACATTGTTTCGTAAAGGACCGGGTCTTTGACAACGGAGTATTTGCAGAGAATATCAATGATCTCGGCTTTATTCTGATTTTTGAAAAAAGCATTGTTGTAATCACGCAGTGATTGTAGATAGGCGGTCATAAACCGGTTGGCAAGTTCAGGATTTTTGGTCATACTGGTACCGTAAACCAATAGTGCGGTTTGCGCATCCGGGTCATAGTCCACAGGGTCTTTCCAGGGATCAATAATATCTTTGCTCATGCCTAAAGTGACAAAGGGTTCAATGAGCATTGCGGCGTCAATACTTTTATTGCTTAAGGAAACCAGCATATCGGGAAAAGAGCGGATGACCTGAACATCCACGTCGGCAGTGGTTAAACCGCCTTTTTGCAGTATGCGGGCTAAAGCAATTTCATCCAGCGAAGCGGTCGCGACAATCGCTATTTTTTTCCGGTGCAGCTGACTGTAGTCCGTCAAAGCGCCGGCCAGGTCTTTACGAACGACCAGACGGTAATATCCTTTACCTGGTACGTTAATGCCTTTATCGGCGACAATTTTTACCGGTATATCCCGGGACATGGCGTTCAACAGTCCGGAGGAGGTAACTGTTGCGCCAACATCAAGCTGACCTGCCGCCAGTTGATTAATCATTTCCTGACCGGAATTGAATTGCACAGGATCAATGGTAATACCCAAATCAGTATAGTAGCCTTTGGCCATGCCAATCAAAATACCGGCGTCAGAGGCTACCTGCTTCATGCCGACCTTTACCGTGGTTTGCTGCGACAGCGGCGCCAAATCAGGAACCCAATGGGGTGCTTTACCGGTAACAGGCGCAGACGGGGCCTGTGAGCAGGCAGTATGTAATAGAGCGATCAAGACAAACAGCAGAACTATGGTGTATTTCGCAAAAAAATGTCTTCTCATCATTTTCCCTCCCACTTGTCAAATAAGATTACTGCATGTTATTCAAATACCATTATTTTGGTGACAATAGCAGCAGGTTTTTTGCCGATCAGCCAGAATATATAAATATTTAGCAACCCCAGCAAACCCGGCGAATAGACAGAGGCTGAGCTTCCGGCAAAGTTACAGCCGTTCGGACTTCTATCAGACAAGGGAGTTATTATGGAAGAAATCATTAAACAAATTTGCGATTCGGAGCATTTACAAAAGCTTCCCGAAGCTTTACACGGGTTCAAACTTATCCCTGAGTTTATCAAGGAGGACACAGTTTACAGGATATTTCGTTATTGCAATCAAGACCAAAGGCGGAGCTTTTCGGTAATTTATGACAATGCAACCAAAGAATTTATTGCGAAAATTACTGTCGGGTTAGTGGTGTTTTGTGATATTTCCTATATTGTCGCTGATTTAGCGGCATTAGAGAAGGTTTTAGCAGAACATCTGGATCAAACACTCGCCAAACTGGGCTGCTTTAATGTTCAGGATTTAGATCTGATTTTCCGGGAAAAGAAAATCGTCGAATGGTCATATGCAGCTCAATTACCGGAACAAATTGCCGGGTTTGAACTCTTTATCAGGCCGGAGCAGCCGCTGAAAATAATCAACGGGTCTTACATCATTTTAGATTATAGTGATTTTTCCTCTGACAGTAATTTGATTATATATTATAATATTTACCGGGATGAATTTTTTGGCGAAATGCGCATTAAGCGGACACTGCAAATGGCAGCAAATTTTGAAACCAAATTACTGTCAGAACTGGCGGATAAGCTGTCACTTTATCTTGTGCCCGCCCTGGAGGATATGCGTAAGCAAATTCAGGCGGTTTAAGTGATTATGTGCTATTATATAGGTTAAGAAAGGATTTTTAGATGTGGAATACAGCTTTAACGATAGCCGGCTCTGATTCCAGCGGCGGCGCCGGAATTCAGGCGGATTTAAAAAGCTTTGCAGCCTTGGGCGTTTTCGGCATGAGCGCCATCACGGCCATCACTGCTCAAAATACTTGCGGAGTTACCGGCATCCGGGAGCTAGATACAGAAATTATTAATGACCAGATTGATGCCGTGTTCAGCGATATTAGGGTTGATGCCGTCAAAATCGGCATGCTGTCGAATTCGGAAATTATCAAAACAGTAACTGCGGCATTGGTTCGTCATAAGGCGCGCAATATTGTTCTTGATACGGTTATGGTAGCAAAGAGCGGCAGCCAATTATTGAAAAAGGATGCGATTGCAGCTTTGAAGAAGCATCTCATTCCCCAGGCCCTGGTAGTGACGCCAAATTTGTATGAGGCATCGGAATTGGTGGGATTTGAAGTCAACAATCAGGCGGACATGAAAAAAGCAGCTGCAGTGATCAAAGAAATGGGTGCACAATATATTGTGGTTAAGGGCGGCCACTTACCGGGCAGCGCCTGCGATTTGCTGTATGACGGCAATAAGTTCAGCAGCTTTGCCAATGAGCGGATTGACAGTGTGCATACCCATGGTACGGGCTGTACATTTTCTTCGGCTATTGCCGCCGGCCTGGCTAAAGGCTTGAGCGTCGAAGCCGCCGTTGCTGAGGCCAAGCGCTATATTACCATGGCTATTACACACGGTTTTGCTCTCGGCAAGGGGATTGGTCCTACGCATCATTTCTATGAACTATATCATCGAGCTGGTTTGTACTAGTATATGGAGGGTGAAAAATGGCTAGGATCCTAATTTGCGACGATTCCGCTTTTATGAGAATGATGCTAAAAAAGGTACTGGTTGAAAACGGTCATGAGGTGGTTGCTGAAGCCGGTGACGGAAAACAGGCTGTACAAATGTATCGCCTGCACAAACCGGAGGTGACGACCATGGATATAACGATGCCTAATTTAAATGGCATAGAAGCAGTGAAGATCATTCATAATGAGAACCCTTTGGCGCGGGTGATTATGGTTACCGCATTAGGTCAAAAGGCGATCATTAGTGATGCACTGACTGTTGGGGCTTCTGCTTTTATTGTTAAACCTTTTGATCCGGAGCAGGTGGTGGCCGCCATTAATAAAGTGTTAGCCACATAATCAAAAAAACTTGACAAAAAGCTGGATTTTATGTATAATAACTTTTGTTGTCGCAGATGTTGGGGTTAGAGGTTTTAAAAATTGGTTGACATGCAAAAGGCTCTGATATACAATAGATTATGCGTTTAATATGTGGCCCGGTAGTTTAGTCGGTTAGAATGCCGCCCTGTCACGGCGGAGGTCGTGGGTTCGAGTCCCATCCGGGTCGCCATTTTAGATGTTGGCTGTTGGACATTGGCTATTGAATTAAAGCAATAGCAGTCTGACTATAATATAGCAGGTTATTAGTGCGGCTTCCAAAGTCCAAAATCTAATATCCAAAATCCAAATTGCCTCGGTAGCTCAGTCGGTAGAGCAGAGGACTGAAAATCCTCGTGTCGACAGTTCGATTCTGTCCTGAGGCACCATTTATTGCGGAAATAGCTCAGTGGTAGAGCATCGCCTTGCCAAGGCGAGGGTCGCGAGTTCGAATCTCGTTTTCCGCTCCATAAAACGGCGGCATAGCCAAGTGGTAAGGCAGAGGTCTGCAAAACCTCTACTCCCCAGTTCAAATCTGGGTGCCGCCTCCAACAAAATTTATCATGCCGGGGTGGCGGAACTGGCAGACGCAACGGACTTAAAATCCGTCGGATGGTAACATCCGTACCGGTTCGATTCCGGTCCTCGGCACCAAATCTAAGCAAACTAACTTGAGTGTGATTACTACATGCCTTGGACTCTGTCCGGGTCTTTTTGTTTTATAGCGAGCGAATATAGTCAAGCGAATTGAGACTGCAACCGGATGGCAGCGCCGGGATTCAAACTGGGCCAGGATCATACGTCTACGTCCTGCCCGAATGGAGAAAGAGGTAATCACAATAACGGAGAAATTAGTAAAGGCTCCCGCGAAAAACAGGAGCCTTTATATTATAGCCCAAAACGTCCTTTCATAGGGCGGTTTTTTCATGTCTAAAATGAGAGAGGAAAGCCTAAGGCTTACGATGGAACGGTTTACCCGGGCTGAGGAAAGCGCTGGCCGCCAGGGAGCGGCGGATTGAGGCGCTGGAAAAAGAAAACGCCGACCACAGAAGCAACTTGCGGAACGGCCAAAGGAGTTAGAGATTCGTTAGCGATATTGAAATTTGAATTGCTGTCGAACATTTTTCTCAAAAACAAATTGAGCAAATTACGAATGATTTAGTACAACAAATTGAATACCATGGATTGACTATTCATGTTCCTTGGTAAGCGTAGTAGTCAGTAATTCGTATACAGAATCATAGATGTTACGATTCGCTTTTTTCTTCTGTTTTTTCGAGCGCAACTCGAATGACCAGATTTCTTTAGAGAAATTTTTAATACTTTCTTCAGTTTTTTCGATACTGGCCGTAACTTCCTGAATGCTTTGTCTTATCTGTTGAGCTGGGCCTTCCGTTGCATCGTAAGATTCAGTGGTGCGGTTTTGGTGCTTTGAAATAAGAAGTAGTTGATATTCAGTATTTTCCTGAAATTGTAAAATCAGATCGAACGCAAAGTAACAATTTAGATAAGGAGCCTCCGGAATATCATATTTAAGTGTGGCTTTCAAATTTCCGTAAGACGCCGATACAATACGTTCACCCGATTGAACTTCAAAGCCGTTCTCTTTGAAAAACCGGTCAAAGTCATGAAAAGCTTCGGTAATGGAATGTTCAATCTTTGTCTCGATTTTTTTGGCAAGACGTGCAGACAAAGTTCCCTGCTTTTTCTTTAAGTCCTCCAATTCTTTTAACAATGCAAGATTCATTGCAATCACCTCCTTTGGGGTGACATTTCGACAAAGACCAATAATTTCCTGTCTAAACATACAACCGGGTTTTTCTTTTCCGATGAGCGGGAACGCTCCTGCGAGATCGGAAGGTTTAGCGGTGGCGCCTTGGGACAGGTTAAAGGAAAAAGTTCAGACAAAGCGGCCCGTAAGCCTGTGCTTTTAATTCATGTTTGCCAAAACAGGCGGATGAGCCAGGACTGTTGGATGACCCGGCTGACGATTGGATTAAAGGATTTTTACAGGTAAGGCCGAATGTATAAGCGATAAACCATATTATTACCGGGGAGTATTCTATGACAATTCAAAACCAACCCACGATACCGATGCTCAATCAGTTGGAGCAGGTATTTACTTTTGCTTTTATCGAAACAGCAGTATATCATTTTGTTTTTCCCAAACAAGCTCAATATATTGCGGCGCGTATCAGCAAAAAAATATGCCGCTGTTTGTGCTGTAACGAGATTATCGAAGTTGCTTTTAGAAATGAAAGCGTTGTTCATATTGAAAAAAGCCGTTTGGCAGAGCAAAAAAAGCGATATGCCGCTCTTGGACTTCCTTTTCCTGCTGTAGCACAGGGCGAACCGCTTGTTTATCAGCAAACCGGTTACTGTGAAAAATGTTTTGCCGTCAATTTACAGCAACCGGAGCAGCCGGCGCAGCTGGTCTATCACTTATGCCGGCAAATTTATGAACTTGACCGGCAGTTTGCCGCAGCCGCCGGCCGGTTAATGGATTCCGCTGTAAGCAGGTGGCTGGAAAAGACGCCGGATCAACAGTTGTTCAGCTATGATCTGAGCGGCTATATCGCAGTGCGGGAGCTGCTTAGCGGCGTGGTTGCCAATGATGAAGCCGTTAACCGCCATATTAGGGAGTATCAGCGCCGGTATACCGAATTGGCCGGACAGGTCAAGGCTCATTTGACCTGTATTGCCGCAAACAAGTTTACAGCCATTGTTGGCAAACCGCTGGATATCTACGAGACGATGGCAGTGGACATTTATAATGAATATACCGTTGCGTTTCCTGAACCGGACATGCCGGCCGGGGAATTTTTCACTGAAGCGTCGCTGGTCAAGGACCGGATCATGATGTTTTTGGAACAGGGGCGCATCAAGGCCCCGGATGACTTATTGCGGGAACTTGGTTTTGTCGATCAATGGATTGAGTGGCTGGCCCGGCGCATGGCAACAATAGAACAAGATTAGAGAACCCGCCTTCGCCGGGATTTGAGAGCAGCAAAGCCACAGCCTGATGTTCGAAGCCATAACTTACAGGAGGAATGCGCAGGAACCGGGAGGTTACGGGTTATAACATACTAAGGAAATTAACTTTTCTGATTGCAAAGCATGAAACTGCTCTTTGATGTGAGCGGTTTTTTCATTAGCTGTATTCAGCGGCAACTGGGGGTATAACATGGATATATTTATTGTCATGATGACCGGGCTGAATTTGGTTTCAGTCATCGGCTTGTCTATATTGGTCATGCGGGTGTTAAAGCGGCGCAAGGACCTGTCGGTTACGCTTTATGGCATTGAGCGCAGCCTGGAGCGAATGGAGAAATCGCTTCAGGAGGAACTGGCCAAGAGCAGGGCCGAAAACGGCGTTAACGCGAGGGGACTGCGGGATGAACTGGCGAATGCGCTGAATCGTTTTAATGAATCGGTGCTGAGCCGGCTAAATGAAAATGCAGCTCTACAGTTATCGCAATTGGAGAGTTTCGCTAAACAACTTGGTCAGCTTACTCAACGCAATGAGCAGCGGATGGACAAGCTGCGTGATGCGGTGGAAGGCCAATTGAAGGCAATACAGCAGGATAATACCAGGAAGCTGGATGAAATGCGCAAGACGGTGGATGAAAAACTCAACGATACACTGGAGAAAAGACTTGGCGAGAGCTTTCGCCTGGTCAGTGAACGTCTGGAACTGGTTCACAAAGGCCTGGGTGAAATGCAGAGCCTGGCGCTGGGGGTTGGCGACTTAAAACGAGTTCTTACCAATGTCAAAACCCGGGGCATTTGGGGGGAAATGCAGCTAGGCAATATTCTGGAGCAGGTTTTAACTGTTGAACAATATGCGCAAAATGTTGTTACCAGGCCAGGCGGCAATGAACGGGTTGAGTATGCAATCAAGCTGCCGGGCCGGGATAAGGAGGGCAGTATTGTATGGCTGCCCATTGATGCTAAATTTCCGCAGGAGGATTATCAGCGCTTGCAGGATGCCCAGGAGCAGGGGGATTTTGCCGCTGCCGAAGAGACTGCCAAAGCCCTCGAAAACCGCATTAAGGCAGAAGCGAAAGATATTGCCGCCAAATATATTTGTGTACCTGATACTACCGATTTTGCCATTTTGTTTTTGCCGATCGAAGGGCTATATGCAGAAGTGCTGAGACGTCCGGGGCTGTGTGATATACTGATGAGAGAGTATAAAGTGATTGTTACCGGTCCGACAACACTGGCGGCTTTATTAAACAGTTTGCAGATGGGCTTTAGAACGCTGGCGATTGAGAAGCGCAGCTCCGAAGTATGGGGTATCCTGGGGGCGGTGAAAAGTGAATTTGGCAAGTTTGGTATTTTACTGGATAAAACGCATAAAAAATTGCAGGAAGCCAGTAATTCTATTGATAACGCGGCCCGAAAGTCGCGGACTATTCAGCGTAAATTAAAAGATGTGCAGGAATTGCCGCAGGAGCAGGCGGTCAATATTTTAGGTGCGTCAGGTATTGGTGAAACCTTTGCAGATGAAGAATAATACATCACCTTGCCTGTGTCCGGCAGGTGCGCTCCTGGGCCTTGGAGAGCGAAAACCCGGTGCAAATCCAGCCTGGAATTTTAAGAGTTACAGAACTAGCCCCTGAAAAATATAGATGCTATAATATGACGGTGGGCTAATTTTAAAAGGGAGAAAATATACTTAATGAAAAATGTGTATGATGAAATACGTCTTTTTTATGAAGAAGATATAGAGTGGCAACCAATCGTCAGACGGGAATGGGTTGAGGGTTTTTTGCGCCAGAAAGCCTGGCAGGGGGTGGCTGATGCTGAACTCAGAGCGATGTGGCGTAATATTGAAATGTTTATACTTTATCTGATTCATGCTGAGAACGATAGTTTAGACGAGCTTACCGCCCGGGAATACAGTATCGCAGTTGAATGGTTAGCCAGTCATATTCCGGACTACAGTATCAGCATTGAATCGGTACGGCGGTTTTTTGACGTGTTAAAGGATTTTTTTCAGTATCTGTATAGTAAAAAGGCCATTGCCGGAACTGAGGAAATCAACCGGGCGGCACATGAAATCGCCGGCGGCGATACATTAAGGTTGATGAATATTGATGACTCTGAGCTGGGGATATTCAGTGAAGATTTTGACGCTCCGGCGCTTCTGTCTGATGAGTTTGGCAAGCGGGTTGGCGATACGGTGGAACGGTTGATGGTGAAAATTGGTTCTTATTTTCAGCAGGAGCAGTTTAGTAATGATTTTGACCGCGCTTTGTACTTGTACACCGGCCCGTTCGATCATGTGCCTGAAAATGAGCAGGATGAATTCTGGCTGGGGTTCTGGGATTATTTTCTCTTTGATTATCATTTGCTTGAAAGTGATGAAAAACCATTACAGCATTTCTTTGATTTGCAATACAAAACACTGAATGCTGATGAACGGCAAATTTTACAGGATCTTTTAAACGCGCAATTTACCGTGTTTTACATCAGCAGGATTCTGGGACCGGATTGGGTGGAATGCATTGATTTATTTACCGGCGCCGTGATGAAGCTGCCCTATCCGGATTTTGAATTCAACAGCCTCAAGAAAATCTTGTTTTATGGTCATCTGTATTCGGGCGGAGTTGTTATGTTGAATTATGTAACTAGTGTTGAGGTCAGCCCCAATCTGCGCCAACGGATCAAAGATGAAGTTCTCCGTCAGAAGGCTATTTATGAAATTCAGTGTCCTGAAGCAACGCTAACCGGTTTTTTTGACAGACATGCTTTGGTTGTTCGCCATACCATTGACGTACTGGTAACTTTGGCTAAGGTGAATGTAACGTCTGCATTTCAGCTTGAGAAAGAATTTCCTGTAGTACGCGACATCCGTACTCCTAATGAGCAGGTAGCTTTATTGCTGGACAAGCTGGCCAGGGAATATGGATTATCCTGCCATGATCTAATGCTGGTTAAGAGAATCTGGCATGATTTTTCTCAGCTGACGGTGGTTACTATTAGAAAGCCTGGCGTATGGGCGGCAGCTGTATTATTTTCATTTGCGCAAATGAATGGAACAGATGATATCTCTCCGGAGGAGTTGGCGGAGAATGTGGGAATATCTGTAACCAGCCTGAAAAATAGCCGTAATAAATTATTTGATGTATTGCAGTTGCAGAAATTTGATCCGCGTTATTTAAGTGAAGAAGGCTTTGTGCTTTCTTTGTTCGTACTTTAGATAGGGGTGATCATTGTGGTTTGTGAAAACTGCGGCAATGAATTTAAGCCGGGCGAAACAGAATGCAGCGTGTGTCATTCCGGTAAGGGCGAAGTTAAAATATTAACGACAGAGGAAAAACGGAATTTTCAGGGCGTGACAATTGAAACAACTGGTGAGGATCAGCATGACCAGAATCAGCGCCGGCGACATGAGCGGGAAACTGGCTATGTTAAGTACCGGGTGATCAGTTTTGGCAATTCCGGTTTTTTGACAAAACTCTTATTTGCCGGGATATTGCTGTTTGTCATTTTTGTTGCCTTGCCGGTAGTTGTTTTCGGAGCAGGCTTAGTTTTGATCATATGGTTTATCTTGCGGAGCATTAACCGCTAACAAAAAACTCCCGGAAATCCGGGAGTTTTTTGTTAAAGTGCGTGATATTTGAACCGCAGCGTACACGGAGGTCACAGAGGAAATCCGGCGCATCGCGCCGGAGGATCAACATAGTAATTATATTTTTACGTCCCTCTGTGGTTAGCCGCTTACTCCCGTTTATTCCCTAATAACTCGTCTTTTAATTTTAAATAATTAGCGGTAAAGTATACGCTATTCTGGGACTCACGGTGGTCAAAGCCATAAGCACGGCGGCTGACGGCCAGCACAGGAGGCGCCTGAATCCGTTTGGCGACGGCCATACCGGTATAGAGTTTCCACCATTTTTCGAGGTCGGCAATGAACTCGGCCGGGGTTGTAAACAGCTGCCTTACAATACCGGGCCGGCAGCCCAGTTTTTGTTCAAGGACGTCCTGCTTGTACCAGATCAGTATGTCTTCCGGGGTGGCTTTGCGCCAATATTCAACAAATGCCCGGAACAGATAATCATGATAAGGGTAGTGTAACGGATCGCCTTTGCCCTCGTCAACCGCCTGGTCAAAGGAAAGTTCAGCGCTGGGAACAATATCGATGGTGGCCTGGGGAATGACTTCTCGCCCATAAATCTGCTCATTGACATAACGGGAAAGGTCATATACCTGGTGTTTCCATAAATCAGCTAAAGCCGCCAGAAAACCGGCCTGGTCGCCATAGAGGGTGGAGTAGCCGACGGAAAGCTCACTTTTATTGGCATTGCAGGTGAAGACTCCGCCAAAAGCGGCGGCTACTCCGGCCAAGATACGGGACGAACGGTCGCGAGCCTGAATGTTTTCAGCCGTAAAGGGCGATACCGACAACTGGAAGACTTCGTTTGTCGCCAGATCCTTAATCTGGCTGGTGTTAATTTGCTGAATCGTACAATCCACTATTTCCTGAATAGGGATGACAGTATAAAGGCACTTAAGGTTTTCGGCAAGTTGATAAGCCAGATCTTTGGTGGTTTGCGAATTATAAGTGCTGGGCATATTGACCAGCAGGACGTTTTCCGGTCCAAGGACTTTGGCGTAAATAGCTGCAGCTAAAGCTGAGTCGATGCCGCCGGATATTCCGACAACAACCTTTTTAATTCCCAGGGAATGCGTAAAGCGCGCAATTCCGTAATGAATGGCCTGATAAATGCTGCCAATATCCTGGTCATTTGGCGGGATGACCGGTGCGGTTAGTGCAGCTTGGCGGCTTAGGTCCAAATCAATGATTTTCAGTTCGTCTGAAAATGGTTCACAATAGTGAGTAATGTCTCCATTGCCGTTGTAAACTGTGCTTACACCATCAAAAGTATAGACCGTTTTGCCATTGTTTTGCAAGCCGGTTGTATTTACATAAATCAGCGGCACTTGTGTTTCACGGGCCTGCTTGGAAAAAATCCGGTTGCGTTTGTTGTTTTTGCCCAAGGTATACGGGGAGCTGGAAATATTAATAAATAGATCGACAGGGCTGTTTTTGCGGATGGCGGCAATTGGCTTAACCGGATAATCATCAGTCCAGCCATCTTCACATAAAATACAGCCAATATTCAAGGAACCTGTCGGCAGGTTCAGCTGCACCGGCTGCAGCAGAGTTTCAACATTGACGTTTAATTCAGCCGCCAGCTGCCTCAGACTGTAAAAGTGTCTGGTATCGTCAAATTCACGATAGTTTGGCTGGAGCGTCTTGATGCGATAGGGATAAGGAAAGTTATCACCGCCCAGCAACTGGCCGTTATAGGCCGCAAAAAACGCGTTATATTTGCGCACCCGGCCATCATTGTTATGCTTTTCCCAGTCAACGGCAATGTTGCCGAACATAATGCAGATATCGGTCGAACTTTCGATGATCAGCCGGCCGAATTCCTCGCAATCCCGCAAAAAAGCTTCCTGTTCCCACAGATCGCCCAGTAAGTAGCCTGGGACAGCCATTTCAGGAAAAATGATTATACTGGTTTTGTCGCTTAGCGCCTGATCAATCATTTTGTGCATGGTTTGCGTATTCAGATCCGGTCTTCCAGGAGTAATTTCCATTTGTCCTAATGCAATTTTCACAAGTATGGGCACCTCTTTATGATTATTCCTTACTATTGTACACTCATATCACACGCTCTTAAGACCTTTAAATATTTTAATACTTCAACAATAAGCGCTGAAATCCTTTCCTGACTGCTGGAATAAAGCAGGAGATTTAGGTAAATATTTATAAATATAATGATATGGGGTGAGCATGATGGAGCATTGTTCCGTTATCAGGCTGTTTTGCAGGAAAACAGGGTGGAAACCGCAGCCAGAGTGCAGGAGGTACTAACCAAGTAGGCCGGAACTATCTTTTGCTGGTACACAGTTGTGCTCCGTTGACAAATTGCCTGAACAATTATATACTGTAAAAATACTCATCTGCTTTATTGTACATAGAATACTTGATTCGAGGGGTAGAGAGGCTTTGAAGAAAACAAATGCGGCCCGTATTTTGGATGGGCTGGGAATTGAATATCGGCTTCAGGAATATCAGGTGAATTTAGATGATCTCAGTGCTGAGGCGGTTGCCCTGAAGGTCGGTTTGCCTGCTCAACAGGTTTTTAAGACGCTGGTCGTCCGCGGTGATAAAAGCGGGGTAATAATGGCCTGTATTCCAGGGGCGTCTGAATTAGACCTAAAAGCGCTGGCGGCCGCCAGCGGCAATAAAAAAGCTGAAATGGTTCCACTGAAAGAAGTATTGGGTATTACCGGCTACATCAGGGGCGGCGTTTCTCCTTTGGGAGCGAAAAAGGCTTTTCCTGTTTATGTTGATGATACCATTGAAAATTGGCCGGTTGTTGCGATCAGCGCCGGCATTCGCGGCTGTCAGATAATCCTTGCGCCGGATGCATTGCTGCGCGCAATTGGCGGTATCGTCTGTGCGATTGCCCGTTGATGCAAGCTTTCCGACCGACTGCCCAGAGAGGAGAAACGCTGATGAAAGTAACCATTGATCATCAGATTGGACAGCTTGTTCCCAAATGCCGTTTGGGGATTAGCGTAATTAGGGATGTTCATATTCAGAAAGCCGGTCCGGAGTTCATTCAGGAATTTCAGCGTCTTCAGCAGGAGATTGCCGGACATTACCGTTTGGATAAATTAGCTGGGGATTTGCGGATTGCCGCTGTTCGTAATATGTACAAAAAACTGGCTTTTGATCCGGGCCGTTACCGGCCGGCTGCTGAAGCCCTTGTTCGCAGAGTGCTGCAAAACAAAGGTGTATATGAAATCAATAGCGCGGTTGACGTGAATAACTACTGTTCAATGAAGTATTTGCTGCCTTTTGGTTTATATGATCTGGATCAGGTCAAGGGCGACGTGCTGTATGGTGTCGCCGGTCCAGGCCAGTATGTAAATATCGCCGGTAAATCAGTTTCCACCGCAGGAAAGCCCTGTTTAAGCGACGCTGACGGTGTATTTGGCAATCCGACGGCTGATTCACTGCGGACTGCCGTTACGCATCATTCACGTAATCTTTTGTCTGTGATCTATGCTGATGAGGAAATTGGCGATGACGAACTTAATCAAATGATTAAACATACCGGCGACATGTTAGCTCGTTACAATGCGGGAACAGTGGGCGAAGATCGAATTGTTTATGGTAACAGCGTTTTGTTTAAGGGGGAGATTTAATGAAATATTCAAGTACACGCGGCCGGGAGCAGCTATTGGTATCTGCCGAAGCCATAATTTCGGGAATTGCCGACAATGGCGGACTGTTTGTGCCGCTACGGATACCGGTGCTGGATAGAGCGGTTATCGCCAGTCTTGCCGGCTTAAGCTATCAGCAGCGGGCTGTCAAAATTCTTAACGAATTTTTAACCGATTATTGTATCGATGATTTAAATCGTTGCATTGCAGAGGCTTACCACGCTGATAAGTTTGATGACAAAGCAATTGCGCCGCTAAAAACGTTACCGGACGGCAATTATGTACTGGAGCTTTGGCATGGGCCGACCAGCGCCTTTAAGGATATGGCATTGCAGTTATTGCCGCAATTAATGTCCCGGGCTTTGCAAATGACTGGTGAGAGCGATGAGATTGTCATACTGGTGGCCACGTCGGGTGATACCGGCAAGGCCGCTTTGGAAGGATTTAGAGATATTGAACAAATTAAAATTATTGTTTTTTATCCCTATCAGGGTGTAAGTGAGATTCAGCGCAGGCAAATGGTCAGCCAGGCTGGCGACAATGTTGCGGTAATTGCGGTTAAAGGTAATTTTGACGATGCCCAAACCGGCGTGAAGAATGTCTTTAATCATGAACAGTATAAGGAGGAACTGGCTAAAGCCGGCTTTCAATTGTCTTCAGCCAACTCCATTAACTGGGGCCGGCTTGTTCCGCAAATTGTTTACTATTTTAGCGCTTATGCCGATTTGGTGCGTGAGGGTCAGATTGCTCTGGGCCATGAGGTAAACTTTGTTGTTCCTACCGGCAATTTCGGCAATATCCTGGCCGGATATTACGCTAAACAAATGGGGCTGCCGGTAAAACGGCTGATTTGCGCGTCAAACGCCAACAATGTACTTACCGATTTCCTCCAAACCGGCGTTTATGACCGGAAGCGCGGTTTTCACAAAACGATTTCGCCTTCGATGGATATTCTGATATCAAGCAATCTGGAACGTTTGTTATATCATATTACCGGAGGCAACACTGAACAAATCAAGGCCTGGATGACTGCGCTTAATACTGAGGGCAGATATGACATTGGTGCGGAAAATCTGACCGTTGTTCAGGAGCTGTTTTGGGCCGGCTGGGCGGATGATGCTGGTACTATGCGCACGATTAAAGATATTTATGAACGTTACGGGTATACTGCGGACCCGCATACTGCAGTAGCGTGGCAGGTTGGCAATACTTACCGCCGGGAAACAGGCGATGCTACGCCCAGTATAATTTTATCCACCGCAAGTCCATACAAATTCAATGAGAGCGTGCTGCAGGCAATAACCGGGAAAGACTTAGCAGGCAAAGACGAGTTTGACATGCTGGAAGAACTTGCAGGGCTTAGCGGCCTTGAAGTCCCGCCATCCTTAGCCGGTTTAAAGGATGCACCCGCCCGTTTTGGTCAGACTTGCGAGAAAACAGAATTGGAGCAAGTAATCAAATGCCTGCTGGTAAAGTGAAATAGCCTGCGGGCTATTTTTTTACGTTCGGAACGATAATTCCGCCAAGCGGAGAAAGCGGACTTTGTCCGTTTACACCAAGGCGTGAAGCGGTTCATGTATTCAATTGATGAAATTATTAGAATAGTTTTATAGATTAGGCAATCGGCGGAAAAAGTGTGTTATAATATTAACAAATACAATTATCTATATCTGGAGGGATCGCAATGAAAGAGTTAGTAAAAACGTCTGAATTAATCCACGGGGCGAAAACAGTTTATCGTAATCTTACTCCAGCTCAGCTAGTCGAAATGGCAGTGGCCAGAAAAGAAGGTATTTTGACTTCAAATGGCGCATTATGCGTTACTACCGGCAAATATACCGGACGTTCACCTAATGACAAATTCATTGTCGATGCACCTTCAGCGCATAGCGATATTGCCTGGGGCAGTAATAAAGCGTTTTCGGTCGATCGTTTCGACCAGCTATATAACCGGATGATTGCCTATGCCCAGAACCGTGAGTTGTTTATTTTTGACGGTTTTGCCGGAGCTGACCCGGGCAGCCGGATTGGCGTGCGGTTCATCAATGAGTTTGCCTGGCAGAATTTGTTTGTTCATCAGTTGTTTGTCCGTCCGCAGACCGGCCAAACCACCGATGCCGATTGCACTGTCGTTTGCCTGCCCGGCTTCAAAGCCAATCCGGACATTGACGGTACCCACTCAGAAGGCTTCATTGTGCTTAATCTGGAACAAAATATTGTCTTGATTGGCGGCACCCATTATGCGGGTGAAATGAAAAAATCAATCTTTACCGTCATGAATTACAAGTTACCGAAAAAAGGCATTCTGTCGATGCACTGCGCGGCCAATACCAATGCTAACGGTGATTCCGTGCTGTTTTTCGGCTTAAGCGGCACCGGCAAGACTACGTTGTCCGCCGACCCGACCAGAAAGCTGATTGGCGATGATGAGCACGGGTGGAGCGATAATGGTATTTTTAATATTGAAGGCGGTTGTTATGCCAAATGCATTCATCTGTCTAAGGAAACTGAACCGCAAATATGGGACGCAATTAAATTCGGTACAGTATTGGAAAATGTATCTGTTCATCCTGAGAGCAGAATACCGGATTATGATAATTCCGGTATAACGGAAAATACCAGGGCGGCTTATCCCATCCATCATATTCCTGATGCCGTAATACCCAGTGTCGCCGGCCATCCGAAAACAATTATCTTTTTAACTGCAGATGCTTTTGGTGTATTGCCGCCGATTGCCAAACTAACGACAGTGCAGGCAATGTACCAGTTTCTGTCAGGCTATACCAGTAAGCTGGCCGGTACTGAACGTGGCGTAACCAAGCCTGAAGCCACATTTTCAGCTTGCTTTGGCGCACCATTTTTACCGCTTTCGCCTTTGGCCTATGCCAACCTGTTGGGCGAGAAACTGGCAAAGTACAAGACAAATGTGTTTCTTGTAAATACCGGTTGGTCCGGTGGTCCATATGGGGTGGGCCAACGAATAAAACTGGCTTATACCAGAGCGATGGTTTCAGCGGCAATTGAAGGCCAGCTGGACAGTGCTGACTGGGCGCTTGACCCTGTATTTAATATTTATATACCAACCGCATGCCCCGGCGTTCCGTCCGATGTACTCAACCCCCGCAATACCTGGGCTGATAAAGCTGCTTATGATACCCAGGCCAGGCAGCTGGTGCAGCTGTTCATTAAGAACTTCGCTAAATTTGAGGGAGGAATTTCGGCGGAGGTTAAAGCTGCCGGCCCGAAAATTCAATAAACCTGCAACAATTAACCAGAGCCGGCTTTTCGCCGGCTCTGGTTTTGAAATCCAGCCTAAAGATAATGTCATCACAGCCCTCCGTAACCCCCCCGTGTCCTCCGTGGTTAATGCCGTTCTTTTGCCCGCTTATGCCGGGGTCGGATAACCCACGTCCTTTTTAATGTACATTCTTCGCAATTGCCGCCAGCGTCTCAGGCTTAGGCAGCTTTTGCCGCACAGTGAGCACCGGGGCAAATAAATCACCGTCGGCGGCAACCCGTTCCAACACTTGCTGGGCGTTAAAAACCAGCAAGTCAGGGTCGCGCTTAGCCAGGGCGGCTTCAACCTCCTGCCAGGATACCGGCGTTGAAACGGTAGGCAGCTCACGGGCGCGCAGGGAGTAGACGCAAACCGTGGTCTTGTGGTCGTCATTCTGGCTCCAGTCGACGAAAACCTTGCCTGTCCGCAGTGATTTCCTCATATTGGACACAACATATTCCGGATAGCTTTGTTCGAGCAGCAGAGCGATTTTGCGGGCGAATGTTTTGGTTTGATCATAGTCGGCCGGAGTATTCAGCGGCAGGTATACCTGGAGACCTTTTGAGCCGGAGGTTTTGGGAAATGCCTGGAGGGAATGGGCGGACAATAGTTGCCGCAGCCATAAACTTACTCTGGCGCACTGTAGGATGGCGGCCGGCGGGCCGGGATCAAGATCAAAGACGACCATGGTGGGCTGTAATATAGTTTGCGCCAGCGATAAGGAGGTGTGCAATTCGAGTGCCGCCAAATTAGCCGACCAGATGAGTGAAGGGAGATCTTCAACCAGGCAGAAATTGGTGTTTTTTTGATTGCTCTCACTCCAAATGGGGGCGGTTTGCAACCAGTCCGGTTTTGATGACGGGCATTCCTTTTGGTAAAAGAATTTTTGCAGCGCTCCATTCGGATAGCGCTTCAGCGTCAGCGGGCGCCCTTTCAGGTGCGGCAGCAGGACTGGCGCAATACGAATATAATAATCAATTACCTGTCCTTTGGTGAACGCTGTGGAAGGGTAAAAAATTTTATCCAGATTGGATAGCTTTAATTGTTTGCCGCCTACTTCAATTATACTTTTATTGGGCACGGGATTTTTTCCTCCTGGTTTTGGCCGGCTCGGGCTGATCCTTCTTAATGGCGGCAAGACTGGCCTCAAGCGCAGCCATAAGATCGACGACTTTGGTATTTTGCGTTGCGGCCGGCTGATTAACGATCTGCTGCCCTTCAGCTTTTTGCTCAATCATTTCCATTACTTTTTCCCGGTAGTCATCATGATATTTTTGATGATCAAAGTCTGTGGAGAGTGATTCTATCAATTGCATTGCGATTGCCAGCTCCCGTTTATCGGGCGGCGATTGATCGGCCGGCAGGTCATCCAGGGCGGTATGCGGTATCATTTCATCGGCAAAATGCATGGTCGACAGGGTTAAAAGATTGTCGGCCGGGCGAATGGCGGTAAGCTGTTCCTTATTACGTATGACCAGCCTGGCAATTGCTACCCGGTTGGCTGACTGCATTGCCGAGAGTAAGAGCATGTAGGCTTTGACTGAGCTTTTATCCGGTACAAGATAATAGGCCTGCTCATAATAAATGGGGTTTATTTGCTCCGACAATACAAAATCTTCAATGGCAATGGTTTTAGACGCCTTGGGGTTTAAGGCATCCAGATCATCCTGTGTTACGATGACGTACTGATCGGGCGATATTTCGTAACCTTTGACGATTTGCTCATTTGTTACCTCGGCGCCGTCAGCCGCGCATGTCTTTTTTAAACGGATACGGCAGCCGTCTGATTTTCGCAGCTGATTAAAACGGATTGTTTTACGTCTGACCGTATTGTACATCTTTACCGGGACATTGACTAATCCGAAGCTGATTGATCCGCTCCATACTGGCCTTGGCAATGTAACCACCTCCATGCAGATTTAAGTTGGCGCCGGTTCACGAACAACGGTACGGGGGTCTTTATCGGGGCGAAGTCCTTTAAATACCGGGTGACGCAGCGTATTGTTGCCGGTCCATTCGGTAAATTCAAATTGGCCAACCAGGTTTGGTTCGATAAATATGGCTCCGGCCGGCGTTGGTCCGGCGAACGGCGAGGTTGAGCGCTGCAGGGAACGAAAAGTTTGTTTTAGCATTGCCAAAGTATCTTCGCTAAAGCCGGAGCCGACTTTTCCGGCATAGTTGAGCTGCCTGTTTCTCGCCGGGGCGGGGTCATAATAGCCAACCAAAAGCGCGCCGATTGTTCCGGTACGTTTTCCCTGTCCCTCAACCCAGCCGCCAATGACCAGTTCTTGTTGGGCGATATGCTTGATTTTGAGCCAGTCGCCTGAGCGTTTGCCAGGCAGATAGGGGCTGTTCAGGCGTTTGGCGATGATTCCTTCCAGTCCCAGGGACTTGGTGGCCTTCAACATTGTTATACCGGTTCCGGCCTGGTAAGCCGGCGTCTGCCAATGAAGGCCGGACAAGCGCAGTTTTTCCAGCTTTGCCCGCCGCTCCGTATAACGCTCTTCTAACAGCAGGCGGCCGTCATTGGCCAGCAGATCAAAAATAATATAAGTAACCGGTACGGTTTGACAGATTTGCTGAATTGATTTGGCTGAAGATAAATTCATTCGTTTCTGCAATAATTCAAAAGAAGGCTGCCCCTGGGCATTAAAAGTAATGATTTCACCGTCTAAGATCAAACTGTTTTGCTGATGCTTTAACGCTAATTGCTGCAGTTCGGGATATTGGGCCGTGATGTCAAGCTGGTTGCGGCTAAAAAGTTTTAACTGTTTTTTTTCCAGATAGGCAATCGCGCGAATGCCGTCCCATTTGATTTCATAACTGTAGTTTTCCTGGTCTGCAGGTAATCTTGCCGCTTTTGCCAGCATGGGTTTGAACAGTTGCATCATAAAATTCCTCCCCTGGTTAGTATCTTAGTAAAACTTTGCATTTATAACCTTAGCGTTCTTGTAAAAAATGGGATTGTTCGCGCTGTAGTAAAGATAAGGGGCGCCTCATCTGAATGAGGCGCCCCTTATCTTTACGCAGTACTAGCAGGCCTGATGTCCGCAGATATCAGGAGCCGTTTAGCAGTTTCTCAAGCTCCGCCAGTCTGGCGGAGAACTTGGCTAAGGTTATTTCAATTGGCTTAGGCGACGACATATCCACTCCGGCCGCTTTTAGTAAATTGAGCGAGTAATCTGAGCCGCCGCTCTTTAAGAAGGTTAGGTAGCGTTCGCGGTCATCCGGCCCGCCGTGTTGGATTTTATCAGCCAGAGCGGTAGCGGCGGAATAGCCGGTAACGTACTGATAGACGTAAAAATGGGAGTAAAAATGAGGAATTCTGGCCCACTCTGCGTTTAGCTCAGTGTCATAAACGATATCACTGCCATAATATTTTACGTTTAATTCCCGCCACAGCGCATCAAGCATATCGGCAGTGATGGTTTCTCCCTGCTCGGCTGCTTCGTACAAGCGCAGTTCAAATTCAGCGAACATGGTTTGGCGGTAAACGGTGGTGCGAATTTGTTCCAAATATTGATTCAGCAGATACAGCCGCTGTTGTTTATCGGTAATTTTATTCAGCATATAATCAAGCAGGAGTATTTCGTTCGTTGTTGAGGCCACTTCGGCGCTGAATATTGTATAGGAAGCGGTTACATAAGGCTGACTGGTGTGGCTATAATAACTATGTAAAGCATGGCCCATTTCATGCGTCAGGGTTGATGCCGCGTCATAGCGGTCATTATAATTCAGCAGCACAAAGGGGTGAACGGTATGGGTACCCCAGCAGTAAGCCCCGGTTCGTTTACCGCGATTTTCATAGACATCAACCCAGCCTGAGGATAGTCCTTTAGCTAAAATTTCGCCATATTCAGGGCCTAAGGGCTTTAAACTGTCCTTGACTAAGATGAGGGCTTCTTCATAAGGGATATTCATGCTGACGTCTTGAACCAGAGGCGTATATAAATCATACATATGTATTTCCGGAAGATTTAGGGCTTTTTTCTTTAAGGCTACATAACGTTGGAGCGGTTTCAGATTATTGTGGACAGTTGAAATTAAATTAGTGTAAACTTCTATAGGAACGTTGTCGGACTTTAGCGCTGATTCCAGGGTGGATTGGTACTTGCGGGTTTTGGCATAGAACAGGTTTTTCTTTACGCTGGCATTGAGCGTAGCGGCATAGGTATTGCGGTAGCTGCGATAGGTGTTGAACAGGTTGGTGAAAGCCTGGCGGCGCACGTTCCGGTCAGCCGAGCGAATAAGGGCATTGTAGCGTCCTTCGCTTAACTGTATTTGGCCGCCGTCCTCGGCGATTGTTTGCGGAAACTTCATATCGGCATAGGCCAGCATTTGGAATATGTTTTCAGGCGCCTGTGTAACCTCGCTGATTCTGGATAAAATCTCTTCTTCGGCCGGTGTGAGGACATGCTGCTTTTGTCTAAGCAGGTTGGCAAAATAAAACTGGTAATCGTTGAGCCCGGCGTTCTGCGCACTGAAGGTTTTTAACTGCTGTTCAGGCAGAGCCAGTATTTCCGGCTCAATATAAGCGGTTGCCGTGCCGGTCTCGGCCAATAAAGCTTCTGTTTTGCCGGTGAGGGCCTGATATTTGGCATTGCCGGAATCTTCGTCGCGATGCATGCGGGCGTAAGCATAGAGTTTGCCGCTGATGATGCCGATTTCATCCCGGAGTTTCAGGCAGGCCAGTAAGTTTTCAGAGCTTTGATTTAATGTGTTTTTAAATTTACCGATAGCGGCAAGTGCTGTCTTTAACTTGTTAAAATCATTCTGCCACAGGGTTTCATCAGCATAAATATCGCTGAGCTGCCATTTGTACTGAGCCGGTATTTCACTGCGTTCCGGCACCTGGGATTTGGCCGCCGGCGCTGCGTTGCCGGTACTGCCGAAGACCATAGCGCTTAGTACCAGCGGGAAAAGTTTTGGGAGTTTCAACATGAGTACGCTCCTTTTGGTTTAAGATACTTTATATACTATTGGAACAAGAGGACATCAATTCCTGTTTATATTATCCTGAAAAGTTAAATTTGTTATACTTTAAAGTATTTGACTATTCCGTTGAAAATGCTTTTTGCCGCTTTGGTTCGGCCATCGGTGCTGGCTAACAGCAGCTCTTCCTCCGGATTGGATATAAATGCGACTTCAACCAGTATGGCCGGCATTTTGGCATAGCGGATCACATAAAAGCTGGCGAACCGGCAGCCGCGGTCTTTGGTGCCAAGCTCTTCCACCAGGCATTTTTGGACATAACCGGCCAGGGCGGCGGATTCTTCATCACCGTAATGAAAAGTAGTTGTCCCAGCAGCGGTAATACCGGTAAAGGCGTCATTATGAATACTAATCAGGAGATCAGCGTCAGCCTCATTGGCAATATTCACTCTGGCAACAAGCTCATCGTCCGGAGTCGAATTGGGATAGGCCACATTTTGATCAGCGTCTCTGGCCATAACTACGGTAGCGCCGTTGATTTCAAGGAGTTCACTTAATAAAAGGGCAATGGTTAAAGTATTTTCTTTTTCCATTGTGCCATTCGGTCCGATTGCGCCGGGATCGCTGCCGCCATGGCCCGGATCCAAACAAATAATTTTGCCCTGCAGACGGTTGCTTTCCACTTCTGTAATGATTTGCAGTGATAAATCATCTGGTGTCGATTGAGCATTGGATGAAGAAGATATATAAACGACTTCATTGCCAGGATCATACCAAAGCTTCCAGTCCAGGGTTTTGGCAATCGTTTTTAGCGTAAGCAGCAAATCTTTGGTGGCGCGTACATTTGCCGGTATTTTTTGGCCGTCAATAACAATACGCATTGTTTAACACCTTCTTTCAAAGTTGACCTTGGTGTATTGTATGCACTGCTTTATGCTGTGGTGCGTGGTACCGGCGCATCAACCGCCTGACAAACCCTGCTGCTTAAGCCGGCTTTCTCCGCACTGCCTGGTTGTATGATAGTCAATGTTTAGGTGACGCACGGTACTAGATTTAACCGTAAGGTGATAGGTGGTAATCTGATGAAAATAGTTTTAGCTACACTCAATGCCAAGTACATTCATTCCTCATTGGCACTAAGATACTTGCGTAATTTCTGCCGCTCAGTCGGTGACATTACGATCCGGGAGTTTAGTATTAATAACGGGCTGTTGGAAATTCTCAGCCAGCTATACGCCGAGCAGCCAAAGGTTGTCGGCCTGGCCTGTTATATCTGGAATATCGGCATGACTCTGGAGTTGGCCGGTTTGCTGAAAAAAGTACTTCCCGATACGGTGATTATTTTAGGCGGCCCTGAAGTATCGTATGATCCGGCTGAAATTATGACTGACTACAGTGCTGTTGACTATATTATCCAGGGGGAAGGCGAGGAAACCTTGCACCGGCTGCTGAGCAGTTTAAAAGCAAATTCCGGCATTGCCGGAATTGCCAATTTAACAGGGCGTGTTAATGGAAGGATTGCCAGTACAGGCGGGCCGGGAATCGTAGCGGAGCTTGACCGAATACCTTTTCCTTATCAGGATGATGATATGACGGTCTTAAAGGATAAGATCATTTATTATGAAAGCTCGCGCGGCTGCCCGTTTTCCTGCCAGTATTGCCTGTCAAGCACGACTAGCGGAGTGCGCTTCTTGTCATTAGAACGGGTAATGCAGGATTTGCGTTTTTTTATCAAACACGAGGTCAGGCAAGTAAAGTTTGTTGACCGGACCTTCAATGCCAGGAAAGACCACTATCTGCCGCTGCTAAAGTTTATTGCGTCCCAGGATTGCCGGACCAATTTCCACTTTGAGATAGCCGCGGATCTATTAGATGATGAAGCTTTAACGGTGCTAAAGGCCATGCCCAAGGGCAGGGTGCAGCTGGAAATCGGCGTGCAATCAACTCATAAGCCGACCTTAATCAAAATTAAACGAAGCAATAACTGGCCTAAAATTGTTGAGTATGTAACCAGAATTATTTCGTTCGGCAATATTCACGTTCATTTGGATTTAATTGTTGGTCTTCCCGAGGAGAACTATGAGCAGTTTGGCCGGTCGTTCAATGATGTGTACCGTCTAAAGCCGCAGATGCTGCAGCTTGGTTTTTTAAAAATGTTGAAAGGGTCGGGAATAAGATGCAGCGCCGGGGAACACCGTTATATTTTTATGGAATCAGCGCCATATCAGGTGTTGGGGAACAAGTATTTAGCCTACCATGAAATCCGCAAATTGCAGTTGCTGGAAAGCGTTTTCGAACAAATATATAATACCAACCGATTTTCAAATTCATTAGACTGTTTTATCGAATTTCATGGCGGTAATGCCTTTGCGTTTTATACTGCATTGACAGAGTTTTGGGAAGAGAATCAGCTCCATCTTGTGGCGCACAGCGCCAAAGCGCTTTACCTGCACCTGTTTGAATTTTGCCAAAAGCACTATCAGGCAGCTGTTTTACTGTGTGCTGAATTATTGAAATTCGATGCTTTAGTGAATGATCGCGGTTCGATCAGGCCGGAAGTGCTAAACTGGAATGAAAATAGGTGGAATGAAGAAACCACTAGATTCTGGCGCAATACGGAGCTTGTTCGCAAATACATTCCGGATTATCAATTCGGCACTTGGCGGGAGCTTAAGAAAAAATATCATATTGAAGTATTTTCAATTGATATTCCCGCTTATTTGGCGGGAGACAAAAGTTTGGCCATTGCCAACCAACCGGTACTATTCTTGCTGGCCGGAGACAGTGTTGGCTGTAAAACGATTGACCGGCATGATTTTTGGCAGGGAGGGCAATAAAATGCAACGATACAACACATATTCCGAATATCTAAAACGGCGGTATGGCGAAAAAGTGTATAAACTGCCGGTAGGGTTACCGGTTACCTGCCCTAATCGCGACGGCGCCTGCGGGACGCAGGGGTGCACTTTTTGCGGCGAAATAGGCGCAGGCTATGAAAATCTTCCGGCCTCAATGACGGTTACAGACCAGATCAATGCTAACCGGGCGCACATTTCCCCTAAGTATAAAGCTGAGAAGTTCATTGCCTACTTCCAAAATTTCAGCAATACTTATTTGCCGCCTGACCAATTAAAACACTATGTGCAGCAAGCTTGCCAGCCTGATATTGTCAGTATTGCGCTGGCAACACGGCCGGACTGTGTCAATGACCAATATCTGGAGATGTTGTGCGGGATTGGGCGCGAGCAGGGGAAGGATATCAGCCTTGAGTTAGGCTTGCAAACTGTCAATTATCATTCTTTGGTCCAAGTGAACCGGGGTCATACTCTGGCTGAATTCATAGATGCGGTTTTGCGCATTAAAAAATATAAAATTGATGTTTGCGTCCATTTGATTTTGAACTTGCCGTGGGACAATAGGACTGACGTCATTGAAAACGCCAAGATTTTATCGGCGCTGGGCGTTGAGCAGGTAAAACTGCACGCGCTTTATATTGTTAAAGGAACAGTGATGGCCGAGATGTATCAGCGGGGCGAATTACAGTTGATCAGCAAAGAAGAATATGTTCAGAGGGTCGTAACCTTTTTGGAATATCTCCACCCGCAAATTGTTGTGCAAAGACTGCTTGGCCGCGCTCCGCAAAGCAATACTTTGTTTACCAACTGGCAAACCGGCTGGTGGAAAATCAGGGATGACATCGAAAAAATGCTTGAAGCCCAGGATAGCCGGCAAGGCAAGTTGTGCACCTATTTAAATGGCAGTGCAGTAAAAAAGTTCTTATAAATCTCATTGAAATTTTTTTCTTGACAATGATTTACTCAAAGTGCTATTATAAATAAGTCGCCGCTGAGCGGTGGCACAAACTGCCAAAAAAAATATATTGACATGATGAAAGCTGTTATGTTAATATATACAAGCTGCCTAACGGCGGCAAGCAGCAAGTGTTCCCTGAAAACTAAACAATGTAAGATAAAAATGCCAGATGTGCCCTGAACAGTTCTACAGGAACTGTCAGTACTAGCAGCATAAATGCTGCGTCGCGGTTGGAAAATCGCGAGTCAGTTTCTTAACTTTAAGAAATAAATAAAGAGCCATCAAGGTTCTTCATAATACTTTTATGGAGAGTTTGATCCTGGCTCAGGACGAACGCTGGCGGCGTGCCTAACACATGCAAGTCGAACGGTCTGGTGTTTAACACCAAGAGTTACGTGCA
>NZ_FNHB01000013.1 GCF_900104455.1 Dendrosporobacter quercicolus | reverse complement strand
CTAGTGTCTTGGCAAAGTTGTGAATTAGGATTAGACAGTGTAGATTTTTTTGCAATGCAAGGCGGAGGAAGGAGGCATACCGGGAGTATGCCGACTGACGATAAAGAAAACACGGTTTATACCGAGCGTAGCGAAGGCAAAAACCGTGTTGCCCTTATGCCGTTACGGCCAACGCAGCAGGGCGGAGAAAGATCCGCAAGATAACCCTAACTTCTAATCCGGTCAAGGCACTACTGTCAGCGCGGCAGTATAATCGTAAAAATACTGCCTTGGCCAGGCTGGCTGGTAACCTTAATGTCACCGCCGTGTTCGAGGATAATGCGCCGGCAGATGGACAAACCCAGTCCGGTGCCGGTTTCTTTTGTTGTATAAAATGCTTCAAAGATTTGCTGCTGCGTCTGCTCATCCATACCGCAGCCGGTGTCGGCAATTTCAATCCATACCGAGTCAGGGTGTTCGGTAATGGCTACGGTAAGTTTGTCTTTATCAGACATGGCCTGAAAGGCATTGCGGCAGATATTGATGATGACTTCTTTGAGATTTTCCAGGCAGCCATTGATATAGATAGGGTGGTCGGGCAGGCTGGAAACAATGTTTATTTTAAGCAGCAGCGATTCGCCGTATAAGAAGGCCAGTACGTCGCTAACCAGCCGGACGACATCTAATTGAATAAATGGTTTGTCATGCGGCCGGGACAGGGTTAGAAAATCGGAGACAATTAAATTAATATGATCAATTTCACTGCTGATCAGTGTGCAATATTCACTTACGTTTAACGTGTTGTGCCGCTCAACCCGGTTGTGAATAAGCTGAGCAAAGCCTTTTATCGCTGTCAGCGGGTTGCGGATTTCATGCACGGTACCGGCGGCGATTTGACCGATTGCCGCCAGCATCTCCAGATGCTGGACACGCTGCTCGCGTTCGCGCTCTTTATCCAAATTTTTAAAAATGCCGATGGCGCCGCTGCTTTGGTCATGGTCATCATAGACTGGAGCGACAGTGTATTCAATGTTTACAGTAAAGCAATTCAAGGAGATTGACGTTTTTTGCAATTGACTGGAAATTCCGTAGCGAACAGCCTGGCAGAAGCTGTTTTCAGCGGCCCATGACAGCCGGCAGGCCTGCCAGGCCTCCAGAATATTTAGACCGATTACGGTTGTGCGGTTAATGCCAAATAATTCTTCCGCCCCTTTATTAAAAATTTTTACGCGGCAGTTTGCATCGACAATAATTACACCGGCGGGAACAGCATCCCAAATAAGACCAGCTGAATTTACAGCAAGATAATCCGACACACAGATACCTCCGAATTGGGGGCTCTTTGGTGGAGCCGTTATTTTGTTGCAAGCCACTAGTACCGCAATACTATGCTTGTATCACTATAGTATAATATTATGTATAATTCAATTTAATTCATTTATTATATAAATAAAATTACAAATCCTGCTAATAGTAGTAATTATTTACTTGGCAGGGTTGCAAAGAAGCAGATAGGTGGGTATTTTAATGCGTTTGAGAAAAAAACCGTGGATAACTGAGGCCATTAAGGAATACCGGCATTTTGTATTCCTTGACCCCGGCGCTGAGGTTTGCGGGCAGTGGGCGGGGTTGTTTGGCCGGAAGGCTCCGCTGCATGTGGAATTGGGTACAGGCAAAGGCCGTTTTATCAGTGCACTGGCGGCCAGACATCCGGAAATTAACTTTGTGGGTATTGAAGCTCAGCAGGATGTAGTGTATTATGCCGCTCAAAAAGTACAGGAACAGAACCTTGCCAATGTCCGGCTGCTGGTGTTTGACATCAATAATATTACGGATATTTTCGCCGAGGGTGAAGTTGACCGGTTTTATATCAATTTTTGCGACCCCTGGCCCAAGGCCCGGCACGCGAAACGGCGCTTGACCCATTCCGGATTTCTGGCGAAATATCGCCGGCTTTTGTCGGCCGGCGGGAAGTTGTATTTCAAAACCGACAATAGGCCGTTATTCGATTTTTCCCTGGAGCAGTTTGAACAAAACGGTTTAGCGGTTGATCATATTGTGTATAACTTGCATAAAGTTAGCGGCGAGGAAAATATCATGACCGAATATGAGGCTAAGTTTAGCAAGCTGGGCGTAAAAATTAATCGCTGCGAAGTGTTTTTTCCATGACCAAAACGGCCGGGGCGGCATACAATGTAATAGCAAACGCATTGTGAGATGGGAGAGTGTTGCTATGGCGCGTCAGGCGATGACCTATACGGTTCCTCAGCCGTTAGAGCCGCTCAATATCGAAGAACTAAAATTCTGGCTGCAAATCATGCAGGAACACGCCTTGTTTATAAAGGCCGGGCTGACTTCCGGGGATAGTGGCTTAATTGATGAGGCGCAGGAGTTTCATCAGGAGTTTGGGGCTTTATTGCAGCGGGTGGAAAGAACGAAATCAATAAAGCAGTGCACAGAGCTTGTTGCTGAGATTTATACTGCTGTAAAGGAGCTTTACTGCTACAAACGGGAGTTATTGCAAGCCAAGCTGGCCGGCCGGTTAGGCGGAAGTAATTTCCCGCTGTTTTTGGATCACATATCCCGCGAGGCCGAATATTTTTTGCGGTTGTTAGACAGGATGCGCAGCGGGCGCGTCATACTCAAAGAAAGCTCTCAAACCCAGGAGAGCGTCTTTTGGCTGCGTTTGATGGGTGATCATGCCAAATTAATCAGCCATTTGCTGGACCCGACCGAGCGCGGGCTAATCAGGGTTGCCAATGAGTTTTCCGTGCAGTTTGATCACCTGGTGCTGCAAGGGCGGGATTTTGCCAGTATGCTTCATGTTCACGAAGGTGAAGTCAGAGCGTTTCGGCGGTTTATCCTGGATGTCAAGACAGATGTTCAACAACTGCGGGACTTTAAGAAAGCTGCTCACGATCTGATTGTCGAGTGCCGTCTGATCGGCCTGATTCCCGAAATGCTGGCCGACCACCTCCGGCGGGAAGCCGACCATTTTCTCATGCTGCTGGCGATGATGGAGCGCGGTTTAATGAAACACAGCGACGATTTCCTGCTGGAAGACGTACCATGTATTGATGATGAGTATTCCAGTCCGGGAAGAGAAACCGACAAAGCAAGCCAGATTCCTGACGACAGCCACCGTCCGCCGGCTGCTTTGGGAAGCAAGAGCCTGCAGGAGCAAAAGACTGGCGCGGCTCAGGCGGCTGCCGGCGATAGCCCGGCTGCCCAGTCCGATGGTGCAGAACCCGGCAAACCGTCCCTGCCGGCTGCGGTGGAGCAGGAAGCCCGGGAGGAAGCTGAAATTGCGGCAAAGCATAAGCTGAAAGCAGCTAAAGGATTTCAGGAATCTGAAAGCAAGAAGGCAAAAGCCGCCCAGACGGATGTCGGCAAAATTATGGGTAAGGCCAGTACTTATAAAGAAGCAACAAGTAAGCAGCCTGCGGGCAAAACCGAAGCAGAAGGGGCGAAGTCGGAAAAACCGAAAACAAAGTACAAGTGGGGCAGCGGCTTGCCCCGGTCCTTAGGCAAGGTCCGGAATTAAAAAACACTTGACAACAATTGGTTTATTCGCTAATATTTTTGACAATAGAATACATTAGACTCTTATCAAGAGAGGCTGAGGGACTGGCCCGATGACGCCCGGCAACCACGCAGTAATGCAAAAGGTGCCAATTCCAGCAGGATGCACTGTCCTGGGAGATAGGAGGCGGGCCGAATTTGAACGTCCTTCCTCTTTGGGAAGGACGTTTTTTTCATCATTGCCGCTGACGGCTGGGTACAGAGCACTGGTGACATTGAGGAGGATTGAATAATGACCGGAAATTTACCGTGTTTTCAGGGTTTTAAATGGCGTCGGCAGCTTAGGATGATCCAGGTTGCCGGAGAGCAGCATCCGCTGGTTCTAGCCCATGGCGGCCGTTTAACTGATGTTACTGTAGCCTATGAAACTTATGGTAAATTAACTGCCAAGCGGGATAATGTGATATTGGTTGCCCATGCTCTGACCGGCGACAGCCATGTCGCCGCGCATGATGAGGCTGATGAGCCGGGCTGGTGGGAGGCCTTGGTTGGCCCCGGCCGGCCGCTGGATACCGGGCGGTTCTATATTATTTGCGCCAATGTTCTGGGCGGCTGCCAGGGAACAACAGGCCCGGCCTCAATTAACCCGCAGACCGGCCGGCCTTATGGCGGCGCTTTTCCGCAAATTACCATCCGGGATATGGTGCGGGTCCAAAAGCGCTTGCTGCATTGTTTGGGCATCCACCATTTAGTGCTGGTTGTGGGCGGTTCAATGGGCGGAATGCAAGCTTTAGAATGGGCCGTAACCTATCCCGAATTTATGGATGGCATAGCGGCAATTGCCGCGCCGGGCTATAGTTCGGCTCAGGCGATTGCTTACAGCAACGTGGCGCGCCAAGCCATTATGCTGGACTCTGCCTGGCGAGGCGGGGATTACTATGGTACTGAGGGGCCCCGGCAGGGAATGGCGCTGGCCAGGGCTTTAGGCATGATTACATACCAAAGTGAGCCTTCCATGGCCGCAAAATTTGGCCGAAAGGCTCGTAACGATCGGTATGAAGTGGAAAGCTACCTCGAATATCAGGGAGATAAACTATTTCAGCGATTTGATGCCAATTCCCTGTTGTGTTTGCAGCGGGCTCTTGATTTGTATGATTTGGGCGCCGGCTATGCTTCTTATGCAGCAGCGTTGGCGCGAATTGAGGCCCGGGTGTTGGCAGTAGGCGTGAACTCGGATATTCTTTACCCTTCTTACCAACAGGCTGAACTGGCCCATAGCCTGCGTAAAGTGGGAGTAAGGTCGGCCTATGCCGAAATTGACAGCCCCCACGGGCATGATGGGTTTCTTCTTGATTTTCACCTGTTACGGCCGGTTTTACAGCATTTTATTGATACGATTGCTCCTACCCGCCAGCCCTGGAGCAGCCCCTTTTTCCGGCCTTCCCGCCTGGCTTATTTTGGCGCCTGCCTGGCGGTTGACCGCTAGGTACTAGCCCAGTACGGCCAGGCAGCTTAGAATTTCATTAGGCGAAGTTGTTACCGACAGCAAACGCTCGTTGACTAAATCAATCAGAGCGAGGTCGGCAAACATATTGCTGGTAGCTACTGCGAACCGGGGATCGGGCAGTATATACAAATTTGATATTGAACGTCCCAGTGTAATGTTTCCGGTGACCTCGGCCAGTTTTAGATCAAGCTTGGTAATGGAGCCGCTGTCTTCATTAATCACGTAGGCGCTGTGTCTGTCGGGGGCGACAGTGACACTGCAGGGATAGGCTTTTAAGCCGTTTGTGTGCAGCGGGCATTGTATGGTAATAACCGAAGGGATACTGTCGTCTGGTTTAGCCTGGTCAAAAATAGCCAGCCCCTCGCCGGTAAAGGAGTTTGCGGTAAAGGGGACCAGAATCTGAGCGCCGTTTAGGGCGATATTGGTGGGAATGCCTGCTATGGCGTGCTCTTGGATCAGTTGGCCCCGGTGGTTGAAAATAGCAATACTCCCGCTGTTTTGATGTTCCCAGGCAGTATAAACCTTTTGGCTGTCGGCGGCAATGCCAACGCAACTGGCGTTTTCCGGCTGGCCAAGGCTGGTCAGCGTCATTGCCGCTGTATCAACTGCATAGAGCATACCGCCTGGATCTGCCAGATAGGCCGCCGCTCCATCGGGCGTAAGGGTAAACTGCATCGGATGGGGTATTTCCATTGGCGAAGGGCAGAATGACAAGCTATGTAAATCAGCAACAAGGAGCCAGCCGCTGCCGTTGTTTCCGGCTGTTGCCAGATAAGCCCTGTTGGCGTCCGGCGCTAACGCTAAAGCAGTGGGGACATATCCGTCAGGGTAGGCCAGCTCGGCCAGAACTTCGCTCTTGGCGCCGTCTACCATCAACAAGGCATGAGCGGTTGCATCAATCAGGAGGAGTTTATAGGGCGCCCAATCCATATGATCACCTCTTTTTCGTTTGTCAGCGTTTTGGTACGGACACTCGGTTCACAGTCTCCTATAATATATTCACCAACAGTCTAAATTGCTTATTAGGCGAATAAAGTTTTTTCTGGTATAATTTAGCTGTCGGCAATTGCTGGCTGTAAGCGATTTTGGGTTGGAGGATCAAATGCAGAAGACGAAGTTATGGGTAAGCCCTGTTGAGGCTGTTTTATACATTATGTTGATTTTAGTTATCATTGGGACTGTGAATATTTTCAGCGCCAGCTTTGTGATGGCCGGGCAGCTGCTGGACGACAGCTATTTTTTCCTCAAACGGCACCTGATCAGTTTTGGCCTGGGGTTTGCGGGGCTGCTGGCTGCTGTCCGGCTGGATTATCATAAGCTCAGGCGGTTGCTGCTGCCAATGACTGTGGTAACGATCGCCCTGTTAATCGCGGTCAAATTTATCGGTATTGAAGCAAATGGCGCTAAACGCTGGCTGAATCTTGGCATTCAATTCCAACCATCCGAGCTGGCAAAATTAATGTCCCTCATTCTGACTGCCAGCTATCTGGGGCCGAAAATTGACCGTAACCGCAGGATCACCTTGATGTCCATGCCGATCCTGATTATTGGCATAACCGGCTTTATGGTGCTTAGGCAGCCGGACATGGGGACAGCGTCCATTATTGTGGGTTTATGTGTAATTCTCTACATTATCGCCGGCTTGCCGCGGTCGCAGCTTTACTTGCTATGTGCGCTGTGTGCGGCGGGAGCAGTATATTTAACTTATGCAGCCGCTTACCGGGCCGAGCGGATATCGGCCTGGATCAATCCCTGGGCTTTTCAGGATTCGACCGGCTATCAGACCGTTCAGTCCCTGCTGGCTATTGGCTCGGGCGGGTTTTTTGGCGCGGGGCTGGGCATGGGCGCCAGTAAGTTTTATTATCTGCCTGAAGCCCACACTGATTTTGCCTTTGCCGTGTTGTGCCAGGAAATGGGGTTTGCCGGTGCGCTGGTGGTATTGCTCTTGCTGGGAGCTCTGGCTTGTTACGGCGGGCAGATTGCCCGGCAGGCGCAGGACGGTTTTGGGAAAATGCTGGCCGTCGGCGTAACGATCCTCGTTGCCGGCCAAGGCTTGGCCAATATTGCCATGGTATCCGGGCTGCTGCCGGTCATTGGCGTTCCTTTGCCGTTCCTTAGTTTTGGCGGTACGTCCTTGATTGTTAATATGGTGAGCATTGGCATCCTGATGAGCGTGGGCCGCAAAGCCGGTCAAGGGCTGCCGCCGGAACCGCGGCGAACCTCCGGGCGGACGGCTGAGGGGCGGCGCAGGCTTCGGGTGTTAAGGCCGGGCGGCAGTATCAGCGGCTAGTGATAAGAACCGGCAGTGTTTAAACTCCTCCGTTTACGGCAATAATAGCAACAATAGCTGTAAGGAGGCGGAGTTATGCTGGGGCTCATTCGCATTGGCGCATATCTGCTTAGCGGTTTTACCATCTGGCATTTTTTCGACGGGAGCGGTATTGACGGGACATCGCTGGTGCAACGCCTGGCGCTTGATTCCGCGCATGGCATGATATTCGGCGTATGCGCCGGAGTCAGCCAATACACCGGGGTTGACGTAAGCTTAATCCGTTTTGCCTGGGCGCTGTCCTGTCTGTACCGCGGTCTGGGTATTATCTTATATATACTGGCGTTTATCATTATGCCGGCCTAATTGGCGGGCGGACTGTCTCAATGAGCGAATTGAGGCAGTCTTTTTTTAGGCCTAAAAAAAGCAAAGGCGTTTTTAACAGCAGGCTTTTTGTTGCGGGAGTAACAACGATCTAATGATTCACATAAGATATATTAGCTTTCATGAGAGGAGGGTCTACTTTGAGCAAAAAAAAGGCTGCAACAAAATGGTACGACGAAATGGATGATGATGATTTTGAAATGATTCACGCAATGGACAGTTTCGGCAAGCAAGACGGCAAGTGCGGGGAAGTGCCCGCAAATGTTAAGCTGGCTCATGCCTATGTTCCTTTTCAATGTTATCAGAAAGCTTTTTGTCCGGCTGAAGCATTAACGAAAGGGACTTTATTTCCCGAATTATGGGGCGTTTATCCAATACCGAGGTAATTGATTGGAGGTGAACTCGCAGTGAGTTGTGAGAAACAATTGGCAATGCTTAAGAAACTCCAGGAGATGGAATTCGTGGCCGTTGAACTCAATTTATATCTGGATACGCGGCCGTGTGATAAGGACGCACTGAATGACTATAACTGCGCTGTTGAGGCAATAAGAAAACTGGTGCGGGAATATGAGGAAGAGTTTGGCCCGCTGCTTAATTTTGGCATGGGCGGATTTAGTAAAGAGCCGTGGCAATGGGCGAAAGGGCCTTGGCCGTGGGAACTGTAGGGGGAAAATAAGAGATGTGGATATACGAGAAAAAGCTTGAGCATCCGGTCAAAGTTTCCTGTCCTGATGTAAAGTTTGCCAAAATGGTCATTACACAGTATGGCGGACCTGACGGAGAACTTGGAGCATCGCTCCGCTACCTCAATCAACGTTATTCTATGCCGACAGATCAGGCCAAAGCGTTATTGACCGATATCGGCACAGAAGAACTGGCGCATATGGAAATGATCGCGGCCATGGTCTATAAGCTGGTTGATGGCGCCACTTGCGAAGACTTTAAAGCCGCAGGCTGGGAAGGTCAGTATGTGCAGCATAATCATGGCTTGTTCTGGACGGATACGAACGGTGTGCCCTGGTGTGCTTCCTACATCGCCTGCCTGGGTGATCCGATTGCTGATTTGGCTGAGGACATGGCTGCAGAACAAAAAGCGCGGGTCACTTACGAACATCTGATCAGCTGTACCAATGATCCCTGCGTAAAAGACACACTGCGCTTTTTATGGCAGCGGGAAGTCGTACATTTTCAACGCTTTGGCGAGACCTTAAACGATATCCAGGAATGGATGTGCAAGTCGAAGCACGTATGGAACGGACATAAGTGTGACTGTGACAAGGATTAATGCTTGAATCGCTGAATGGTAGAAAAGGACTCATGCAGGATGCCGTTTGCCACCCCTGCATGAGCCTGTTACTTCAGCTATTTCCCGATGAAGACAGGAAAGTTAGCTGAGCAAATTTAAATAAGAGCCGAAAGTACGGGTTTTAACTTTATGCCTGTGCTGTTAATGGACAACCATTCTCCTTTACAGATTGCACGGCAGCATGGAAAAAAAGATTTTTGTAGCACAGGGGCGAGCAAAGCTATTTAGGATACGGGAATTTCACGATAAAGGTTGTGCCGCAATTTCCTGTCTCAATTTCTATTTGGGCATGATGCCGTTGCGCGATGCTGTAGCATATCGGCAGCCCCAGCCCAGTGCCGTCTTCTTTGGTTGTTACAAAGGGCGTGCCCAATTTCGGCAGTACTTCCGCCGGGATACCCGGACCCTGGTCTTGGATGAATAACACTACCTGGTTGTCTTCGACGGCAGTCCTCAGCGTTATACGACCGCCGGGCGCCATCGCTTCCAAGCCGTTTCGGACCAAATTTAAGAGAAGCTGACGTATTTCCTGGGCGTCAAGCCGTAATTCGGGCAGGCTGTCCGGCAATTCGGCAACAACCCACTTGGCGTGAAGCAGTGCATCTGACTCCATCAATGGCAGCAGATCGGCGACAATCTTATTGAGGCTTTGCAGTGACTGATCGACAGGTTTGTTCCGGGCGAGGGAGAGATACTCGGTAATGATAGCATTCGCTCTGTCCAGCTCCGTGAGCATCAGATCCAGCTGCGACTGGATATGCGCAAACTCCTGCCGGCGCATAAAGGTCTGTAAGAAACCGCGCACCGTCGTCATCGGGTTCCTGATTTCGTGAGCAATGCCGGCGGCCATTTCGCCAATCAGATTTAACCGGTCCATGCGCAACATCTCTTGTTCCATATGCCTGCGTTCAGTGATATCGGCTATAATTGACCGATATTGTGATCCATAGCCTTTGCCGCCCGGCAGCGGCATACTGATGATCTGCGCATGGATGGGCGCAGCGTTTTTGGGTGCCAGCTTTACTTCGGTGGTCACTTTTTTTCCGGTCAACCGGCAGGACCGCAGATGGGTAAAGAAAAGCTGGCAGCTTCCTTTGTCAATAAAAACAGACATAGGCATGCCAATGAGACGGGTACGTTCCATGCCTAATACTGCCGCACCAGTAAGGTTGATTTCAGTTATGCAGCCTTTAGCGTCAAACGTCAGATAGCCAACCGGCGCGTAATCATAAAGCTCGGCATAACGGCTGCGGGATTCTTCCAGTTCGCCGAGTGTATCCTGCATTGCCCGGCACTGGATTTCCAGATCCAGTTCCCGGGCCTGCAGATCATGTTTCAGCCGCGCCAATTCCCTTGTCAGGGCAACGCGTTTGCGTTTTATATCTAATCGAGCCACATGTCTCCTCCTGCGCGCCGGGTCAATCTCTTTTACCCGGCGCTGCTGAGCACCCTTGCATTATCCACTATTGGCCTGGGCCGACATCAAGGTTTAGCCGCCTGAGCGGCAATCATTTCAAATACCATAAGAATCAACAAGGCCTTGTTTTGCGGGTTGACCATCCGGCGGGCATTGATCAGCATTTTTTGGCTGCCGATGCCGGGGAGCTCGCAACTGGCCGCAAAATCCTCGAACGACTTGTCGTGCTTCAGAATATCAATCAGCATGGTGTGCAGTTGGGGGATGGCCCACTGACCGTTCTTAATTTGGAAGATTGACCGGCCGGCCATTGCCTCAGCGGTTAGACCAAAGAGCTGATAAAAGGCCTTGTTGGCGGTTTCCAACTCCAGGTCGGCGTTTAGAACCAGCAGCGGCTGTCGCACTGTTTCTACAATGGCCTCGGCATGTTCGCGCAATTCCTGCGCGATTTTAAGACTTTGTTTAATGACGTCAATATCGGCGAAAGTAATAATTACGCCATCAATTTTGTTATCCGTGGTCCGATAGGGTCGTATCTGCATGGAATACCAGCGGCCCCACCGGTCCTGAACTTCCTGCTCCCTGCTTTTTAGCGTATCGATTACCTCCAGGCAGGCCTGTTCCAGATCGGGAATATGGATGTTCGGCTTGATATTGTTGATCGGCCGTCCGACATCGGCCCCAATCAGGTTGAAGACCTTTTCGGCAACTGAATTGAATCGTTTTATGCGTAAATCGCCATTTAGGATTAGAACCGGAACGTGAATGCTGGACAGCAGATTGACCATATCGTTGTTGACATGGTTCAACTCGCTATTGCGGGTTCCCAGTTCCTCGTTTAGGGTCATCAGCTCTTCGTTCGTCGACTGAAGCTCTTCTTTGGCGGTTGCCAGCTCCTCATTCATGCTCTGCAGCTCTTCGTTGCTCAACTGTACCTGCTCGTTCGCATATCGGAGGTCATCGTTAGCGGCTTCGTGCTGATCAATGATTGATTGCAGGTACTCCTTGGTTACGGTGATTTCCTGTTTGAGGCGCAGAATCTCATCATCAGCCACCGGCTGCTGATCAGATTCCCGAGGCAGAGCGTGATTGCCAGGCCGGCGGTTGTATATCGGCTGTGAACCGGCTGTCTTGAATAATATCAGAAAAAATTCGCCTTTTTGGAACGAACCTTTGAGGGGAATAACATCGATATTGACCAGGAGGGAATGCCCATTCTCAAGGACGCACAGGCCTTCTTTGCTAACCAGGGAATTATCCTTCTTGGCCTGCTGAACAGCCGCGCGCAGGCCGGCAAGCAACCCATCCCGGGCCATTTTGAGCAGGTTTACGCTCGGCATGCCGGAAGCCGGCTCAAGATAGGCGCCGGTCCGGCCCCGGAACTGGATAATATCCAGCTTGCTGTTAATAATGACGCCAGGGGGGGTATACTTGCCGAGTACAATCCGGTTGGCTTCTTTTTTTACTTCAAGCCACGAACTGCCGTTTATAATTTCCTGCTCATCCCTGCTGTGGCTTTGGCTTGCAGCTGCGGGCTGAGCCATAGTAAAATCAAACAGCATCGGGGGGGCAATCGATTTTTTCGTATAAATCCGGTGCTTTTTATCTACCAGGTCGAATAAGTCGGCAAACAGGCCAATCGATTCCGACGGCCCCAGCATTAGAAAGCCATTGGGGTTAAGGGCGTAATGGAAAATCGGAAAAACTCGCCGGTGCAGCGCCAATCCGAAATAGATCATGACATTGCGGCAGCTGATGAAGCTTACCCGGGAAATAGGCGGGTCCTGTCCGATGTCCTGTCTGGCGAATAAGCAAATGTTGCGAATACTCTTACTGACCTGATAGCCCTGCTCTACTTCAATAAAAAAGCGGCTGAGCCTGCTGGAGGAAATATCGGCGGCAATTGACTGGGGGTAAATTCCAGCCCTGGCTTTGGTGATCACCGATTCGTTGATATCGGTGGCAAATATCTGAATTTGCCTGTGGACGGATTTGTCTTCCAGATATTCCAGCAAAGCGATAGCCAGTGAATAGGCCTCCTCTCCGGTTGAGCACCCGGGTACCCACAGCCGGATGGGGGCGCTGGCGGCAGTGCTGCTAAGCAGTAGGGGAAAAACGGTGGTTTTTAAGGCATCAAAGCTATGCGGATCACGAAAAAATTTCGTGATATTGATGAGCATATCCTGGTGCAGGGCGGCAAGTTCCCTGTCGTTTTGCCGAAGATAAGCGATATAATCGTCCAGCCGGTCTATGTTAAGCAGACCCATTCGGCGCATGATACGACGTTTTATCGTAAGCAGCTTATATTCGGTGAAGTTAACGCCGCTAACCTTGCACAGCAGGCTTACAATTATGTTCAGATTTTCGGTTTGGTCAGGAAACAGCTCAGTGGTTTTTGCCGTCGCGGCGCTAGCATCGGCTTGACCGAGGAGCGCCAGTTTTAAGGCAATTTCGGTTGGCGTCAGGACAAAGTCCACCATTTTGTCAGCGGTTGCGTTACGCGGCATGCTGCCGGTTTCCGCCGCTGGCGCCTGAGTGAAGGTAATGCCGCCGGCGTTTTTTATCGCTTTCAAGCCCTGGGCGCCGTCCGCGCCGTCGCCGGATAAAATGATGCCAAGTGCCTGATTGCCCTTATCCCGGGCCAAAGATTCGAAAAAAGAATCTATGGGTGGATATTGTTGTTCGCCGTCTTTTGGCGGTGCGGCGGTCAGCATTCCGCGCGAAACCGATAGTATTGCGCCTGGGGCAATAACGTAAATATGGTTGGGCCGGACAACGGCGTTCAACAGTACTTCGCTGACAGGCAGGGCTGTGGCGCTCGCTAAAATATTGGCCCAAGTGCTGTCATTGCCGGCATCCGGCTGTTGGATTACGACAAAAGCCATGCCGGTGGTTTCCGCCATAGCTTCAAACAACTGAATCAGGGCCTGAAGGCTGCCGGCCGAGGCGCCGATGCCGACAATCCGACATTGCTGTTCCGGTTGATTGCCGGCAGTATGACCAGTTCTCAAAACAGTTTTTGCAGTTTTTGCAGTCTTTGCCGTCGATATGGCGAGGTGTCTACGAAAACGCCGGTGGAGGATTTTATCGTTGGTATTACTTTTTCCCAAGACTGTTCTCCTCTCAAATAATCGTGTGGCGCTTATGGCGGCGATACACTAGAGTAGCAGCCACCAGCGGCACAAGACAAAATACTACAAAGCTTGTCAACTACCTACACGTTCTAGCAGTGTTGGGGGGATTCCTGCCGGGTGCTGGAAGTAATTTCTAGAATGAAAAACGGCCTGAGGCAGAAGAAGGCTGACTTCTGTATCAGGCCGTTTCTATTTAGCCGGTGTGTTGGCAATAGCGGCCAGCTGATCGCCGGAGATGACTTCCTGGTCGGTGAGAAACTGCGCCGCCTGCTGCAAAACCTCCGGGTGGTCGGTTAAAACCCGGGTTGCCGTTTCGTGGGCTTCATTTAAGAACAGGCGGATTTCCTCATCAATACAGGCAATGGTGGCGGGGCTTAAGTCATTTCGTCCGGTAACGCCGCTTGACAGGTAATTGCCGGCGGCGGCGGCATAGCGCACCGGTCCCAGTTTGGCGGACATGCCGAATTCGGTAATCATCCGGCGCGCCATTTCCGTGGCGCGCTCCAGGTCATTGGATGCGCCGGTGGAGGCTTCTTTGAAGATGATCAGTTCAGCCGCCCGCCCGCCAAGCATTACGGCCAGACGGGACTTTAATTCGCTTTCGCCGATAAGATAGCGCTCTTCTTCAGGCATTTGCAGCGTATAGCCCAGAGCTCCCTTGGCGGTTGGAATGATGCTGACTTTATGGACGGGGTCGGTTCCCGGTAAATAATAGGCGGTGAGCGCATGACCCACTTCGTGAAAAGCCACTTTCCGGCGAATGTCTTCCGAAAGCGGTGTTTTTCGCTGCAAGCCGGCCACAATCCGTTCAATGGCCAGGTCAAAATCAGTCATGGTAATGGTGCCCGAGTTGCGGCGGACGGCCAGCAGGGAAGCTTCGTTGGCGATATTCGCCAGTTCTGCGCCGGAAAAGCCGGCGGTTACTTTGGCCAGCCGTTCAAGGCTGACCTGATCGCTCAGCGGCATGCTCCGGGTGTGGATTTTGAGTATTTGCAAGCGGCCTGGCTCAGTCGGCAGGGTTACCTGTATCTGCCGGTCAAAGCGGCCCGGCCGTACTAAAGCCGGATCAAGAATTTCCGGGCGGTTGGTGGCAGCCATAATGACTACGCCCGAATTGGCTTTAAAGCCGTCCATTTCCGCCAGCAGCTGGTTGAGCGTGTTCTCCTGTTCGCTATTCCCGCCAATTCGTCCGATATTTGAACGGGCTTGGCCGATTGCATCAATTTCGTCAATGAAAATGATGCAGGGCGCTTTTTTCTGCGCCTGCTGGAAAAGGTCCCGCACTCTTGAAGCGCCGACGCCGACAAACATTTCGACAAAACTGGAGCCTGTCAGAAAGAAAAAAGGTACTCCGGCTTCACCGGCGGTTGCTTTTGCGAGCAGGGTTTTGCCGGTGCCGGGCGGACCGGCGAGTAAAATTCCTTTTGGCAGCTTAGCGCCGATGCGGGTGAACTTGTCCGGCGTTTTCAGATACTCTATCACTTCCCGCAGTTCAACCTCCGCTTCACCAACACCCCCGACATCATCAAATTTTACCCCGATCATTTCACCTTCAATTTCATGGGCTTTGCTTTTCCCGAAGGACATGGCGTTTGGGCCGGCCCCGCCCATCCGCTTGGCAATGAAGTACCAGATGAGAAATAACGGCAGCAGGGGGAGCAGCCAGCCGAACAGGGCGGTAAACAAGCTTTGGGTTTGCGCCTGGGCTGAAAACTCCACCCCTGCGGCAATCAACCGGTCAGTCAAGTCGGGATCGTTTACCGGCACTACATTTGCGAGCGTTTCCGGTTGTGTTTCAGTGGCTTTAAGATAAAAGATAATGCGGTCTGTTGTCAGAATAACGTGATCAATTTTTCCTTCGTTTAAGTTTGCCAGAAAAACATTGTAACTAACTTCGGTTTCGCGAATAATTAGCGGCTTATAGATGAGATCATTGAACAGCCAAGCCAGCAAAAGCGCGACGAAAAGAAAACCGGCGGAAAAATTCCGTTGCTTATTATTCACAGCGTTCCTCCTGTTGCAGAAATCTTCTGGTACTATTATATCCACTGGCGGTTTTGTTATGATATTGTCGTTAGGATTCGTAGCTTATCGGCGCTATGACTAATAAGCCGTCATCCTGCAGATACTTTAGTATGGCGACAGGCCGGTGCGGCGGCTTAAGAGGAGGAGCATAGTGAGAAATAAACTAATCATAGTTCGCAGGATGATGGTGAGAACCTTCTTTGCCAATTCGTTTAATCGCGATGTGGTGGTGCTGCTGATCTTCAGTGTGGCGCTTGGCGCCACACTGGCCGGACTGGCGGCAATGTCGGCTGACAGCTACTTTTCCGAAACGATATCCAGCCTGGTTGGCGATTACGGCGAATTTGACTTTTTAATCAACATCCGGGAAGAAACGAAAGCAGACGGCCGGGCCCAGCTGGAAAAAATTATTGCCCAGGTCTTTCCGGGAGCCAAACTGAAGGAAGGCCCGACCATAAGCGGTCTGACCAGTTTTCTGGTGGGCTTGCCGGAAGAGTTTAAAAATAAGCAGACTTATGAGAACATCGGCACAACGTTTGGCAGTGTGCCCGGACGTTCAGGCATTAGTATCATGACCGAGCCGCGCCTAACCGTTAAAGGAGTGCCGGAAGGAGCGCGGGACTTGGTTATCGAGCAAATTAGGCAAATTGACGGTGTGCAGTTTGCTTTTCGCGACGGCGCATCCGTGACGGCAATTCTCAGGTCGCTTGAGCAGGCGAATGCTGTTAATACTGAAGTTGAAGCGCTGCTTAGGCAGTACAAAATTATTGATATCGCTTTTCCGGTTGGCAGTGAACCTGAAAACCCGGTTCACTTAGGCGGGCAGATTGCCGATGCCATCAGGGCGGACGCAGGTTACGCGGAAAGCGTGTCTGTGGACAGCAATAATCAGGATCGGGCTTATCTGGCGAATACTATGCTGGAGTTAAAACGGTTTTTAAATGCTTATGCCACTAAAGTTACCATTAGGCCGGCGCCCGGCATTGTCCTGGCGACCGGGCAGCTCCTGGTTTTTCAGGGGGCGGCTTTGAATGCGCCTGTTCCCGGCGATACACTTGAAGCCGACCACGTTTTGGTCGAGGTGACGGCAATCACTGACAACGGGGTTGCTGAAGGCCGGATTGTCCAGGGCAGCGCCATACAGCTGGCTGCCAATCCACAGGCTTATCTGGCGGCCGATAAAGAAATAGGCGCATCTGCCGGTACCGCTGAGGAGAACAATCCCCGTCAGCGGTTAGGGGATGCCCTGAATGAGACCTCTAAGCTGGCGGTGCAAATTCCCGAGCTTTCCCGCGATGCTCAGCGTATGGCAGGCATTGCCGGTACTGCGCTGAGCAACTACAACAGCAGTCTGGAAACGGTAGAGCGGACGCTGACCAGTCTGGACAGTGCCAGCAGCACCATTCAGGCGGCGACCAGCGGCCTGGCTAATCTGGATACTACGGCGATCCAGACCCAGCTGGGGAATTCCTCCCGGGCCCTGGGCGGTCTTTTGACTACTCTGCAGGTTGTCCGGGTCCTCAGTCCGGATGTTGAAAATTCAATTGCCGGGTTGACGCAAACCCGGCAAAGCATTGAGCACTTACAGGCGGGAATGAGTGCGCTCGATCAGGTGGCGAACGATGGCAGGCAGGCGAGGGACGCCATTGACAGTATTGTTGTCAACGGCAATAGCACTGTCCGCAGTTTACGGTCATTTGACGTCAACGGGGCAAGGCAGACGCTGGCGGCGGCCGGCGGCCGGCTGGTCCAATTTGAGCAGTTTAATGCAACGGCGGTTGCCGAGCAGCTGCAATATCTGGGTGCAAGCGTGCCCCTTTTGCAGGATGCCGAGATCAGCAGCTCGATAAAGCTCTTGGATCAGTTTATCGCCGGTCAGGTAATTCCCAGTCAGCGTATTCAAATAATGACCAGCAGTGCGGTCACCACCGATTTTGCAGCACCGGTCATTTACCGTGAGGCAGGGCATACGAATTTATCCTTATATACCTCCGATCTGGGAATCATTGAACCGGACCCCCGGGCTGAGGTTATGATCATTTTAAGACAGGTAAAATCCATTTTGGCCGGCCTGATTTCCATTATTGCCGTTATTTTATTCTTAGTTCTGGATCATGCCGCGATTATGAGCGTTATTCGCCGCAATCGCATGATAAGGCAAGCGCCGCAGCCCAAGCGGAAGTTTCGGCTGCTCCAAAGGATAAGAAATGTGTTTGCGGCGCGTGAATGCTTTTATGGCATGCTTACCGGCGCGCTGTTAATGACCGCCATGTTTGTCCTGTCCGGAGGCGGAATCCCTTATTTGCCCTGGCTTGGCGTTCCGGTCATTGGCGCTCTGCTCGGATTATTGGTGGCCAACAACGCCGAAAAAATCAGCCCTGTTGCTGTGGATGAGGTGACTGCCGGGGAGGCCCTCGGATTGTCCTTTGATGAGATTATGCGGGAAATTGTCATTCCCAGCAGCCGGCCCGGCCTGCTGCAAAAGCTTAATCAGCGTAAGATGAAATTTAAATAGGCAAGGTGAGAATATGCTTACTGTACAAAATCTCTATAAACAATTTGGCAGTTTGGTCGCTGTCCGGCAATTCAGTCTTACGGTCGGCAAAGGGGAAACAGTCGTGCTGATGGGACCGTCAGGCTGCGGTAAGTCGACAGCTATCCGCGTCATCAACCGCCTGATTGAGCCTGACGAAGGCTCTGTCCTGCTTAACGGCGTCAATGTGATTGGGCTGAATGCGGATGAGCTGCGCGATGTCCGCAAACGCATTGGCTTTGTTTTTCAGCACTTTAACCTGATTGGCCGTTTAACTGCTTTGGAAAATGTTATGCTGGGCATGGTGATGAGCGGAATGCAGCAGGACACCGCCCGGGATAAGGCGGTTGAAGCGCTGACCAAGGTTGGCTTGGAGAGTCATTTGCAGCATAAGCCGGGGGAGTTGTCCGGCGGTCAGCAGCAGCGGGTCGGCATTGCCAGGGCTTTGGCCTATGAGCCCGAGCTTATGCTGTGGGATGAGCCTACGGCCTCTCTTGATCCCATTTTGGTGCGGGAAGTGCTGGTCGTCATGGAGGACTTGGCCCGCAACCGGGCCAGCGGCATGATTGTGGTAACTCATGAGCTGCCGTTTGCGCTGCGGGTAGCTGACCGGATCGTGCTAATGGATCAAGGCAGTATTGTGGAGGAAGGCGAACCTTCGCGGGTGTTTGTCCGGCCGGTTTCGGAAATTGGCGGAAAATATAAGGAACTGATTGAATACCAGATGAATACCAGTGCGCAAAGCCTGTACGGCAATGACTAGTCAGCGCTCAAACGGCAGCACCGGGTCGCGCTCCGTGGGTGTATGGAATGAATGCTTGTTAACATCCGGGCATTTTGTAATTGCATCACTGAACAACAATCGTCCGCCGGACAGCACAGCCGGCGGACGATTGTTGTATAATGCTATGCTGCTTTAGCTGCCAAAGGCCGAGAAGCTTCCGCCAGGACAACCAGCGAACCCCGCCAGAAAGAGTATCCCATGCGCTTTTTTCACGAATGACGTCCTCCCGGGTAAGGAGCGGCAAGCGGTAGACGGCGGCCGGCTCCTTTGGCTTAAGGTAAGACAATTTAACCAGCAGCGCCCCCCGGAATTTTATTTACTGGCCGCACAGGAAATTCGATAAATAATAAGGAAATATGTAGTATTGCTTTTCGCCGCAGGTTCAATTGCCTGAAAGGCTGGTCTGAATTACCGCTTTTTTAAAATCAGGCAAAGGGGAGGATAAACGTGCGTGAAAGTTTTACCGCAATTGATTTTGAAACAGCCAACCATCAAAGCAATAGCGCCTGCCAGTTAGGGGTGGCTGTGGTAAGCGACGGCAAAATTGTTGCCAGAAAATCCTGGTTGATCAAACCTCCGTCGAAAGTTTTTACCTTTTCGGACTTGCATGGGATTACTTACCGCATGGTTAAGGATCAGCCTGTTTTCGCTGATATTTGGACGGAAGTCAAACCTTATGTTGAGTATCAGATTTTGGCGGCGCATAATGCGGAATTCGATATCACCGTGTTAACGGAAACGCTTGACTATTATCAATTGCCAGTTCCCGAGCTTTACGTCATTGATTCAGTGGAAACCGCGCGAAAAGCCTGGCCAAAGCTAAGAAATCACAAGCTTTCAACCGTTGCCGCTTACCTGAACATTCCCCTGAATCATCATGACGCAGCTAGCGACGCCAATGCCTGCGCTGAAATTATTCTGCGGGCCGGCCCGGCAAACGTCGAAATTTATCGTGTGGCCGCTAAAGCCGGGCCTAAAGCTATAGATCTTTTTAGCGGCGAATATTAAACTGGGTTCTGCATTTACGCCTGCGGCATTTAGCCGCAGGTGTTGTTTTTATGTGCTGAGCAAATTTCCGGGCGGGATAGCATCAGCTAGCCGGCTGGCATAACATAATATAGAAGCAATGTTAACAAGGGAGGGCGCATTTGCATGCCGTTTTCCAGTGAGCTACAATTTTTTATCTGGACTGGCGGAGCGCTGCTGGCGGCCAATGCTTTGGCAATGACGCTATTTGTGCTGTTTAGCAGGCTTCCGGAAAGCAAGCTCAAAGAGAATATCCGGAGTATAATTTTTGAACTTGATAAGTTTGCCGATAGTATGGAGAATTCGGAAAAACGACGTTTGGCAATTCAGCATATCAAGGATATTTTAGGCTGGCGGAAGGCTTTTATCCCGGCAGTGCTTATTGGCTGGATCATTGATATTGAGGTAGCAGCCATCAGGAAAATGCAAGAGTCTACCGGTACACCCAATTTACATGATTAGGAACCCATAGTCTCCGGCTGGCTGCCGGAGACTATGGGTTCCTAATATTATGAGGCAGCTTGCCTTGTCTGCCCAAATCAGCTGCGGCTGGCATCTCGGCGCGGCCCGCTAAAACAACTCTCTATAAAACAGCCAGAAAACAATTGCCAGAACTGCAAGAATAAGCCAAATCCAAAAATTTGACAACAAGGCTAATATGATTACTATGACGATCGCCCATGTCATCATATTAACTCCTCCTATCTGGTTTACCATATCCTATGCATTGACAGGCAAAAAGTTTACCATAAAGCAAGCGCCGGTTAAGACTGACAGCAAGGTCTGTCCTGCTTGTGGCAAGCTGCCGGAAGTTGTGCCCGACAGCGGTTGCAACATGATAATTTTATTGCCGGTGAGTAGCAACTATGCCGCCAGCATCATAGGATACGGTAGCCAAAATAAATTAACTCCAAAGGAGGAGTCGTAATGGGATTTGGTCGCTTTGGTGGTGGCGGTGGCAAAGGTAGTTGGTGGATCATTATTATTATCATTATCCTGTTGATTTTCTTCTGCAACGAGGATGACTGTTCACCAACTTGCTGATAGCTTAATACATCCGCCTTGTGCAAACGCCGCTGCAGATTGATTTCTGTAGCGGCGTTTTGCGTTCTGCGGAGAACTGACCGCAGGCATAAGTTGATTTTGCTTACTGCCGGCGCGGGCAGACTGCCGGTTATATCCGAACAAACTCCCGTGCAGATTCGGTTAGGGCCGCGGCGTTCATGGCAAGGCGGCCGCTCAATCAGGTGTAACCGACGGGCGGTCAGTAATGGTCGATAATACTACAATTGTTTTTGTTTTTTGAATGCCCGGCAAGGTTTTAATCTTGTTTAGCAACTGTTCGAGCGAAAGCGTATTTGCCGTGATAACTTTCAGGGAGTAGTCATAATCACCGGCAATGGAATAACATTCCTGAACCTCCGTCTCCTGTTTAACAAAATCGGCGAACGAATCATGAAAACGCGGATGTTCCAAACTGATGAACATAAGAGCCATAAGCTGCTTATTTAAGAGCTGCGGATTCAAAATAGCGCAATATTGCTTAATAATTCCCGATGCTTCGAGTTTTTTTAAGCGTTCGCTGACGGCCGGCATTGACATGCCGACACCAGTGCTCAGGTCGGATATTGTACTCCGGGCATTTCTTTGCAGCAGCTTTAATATTCTAATATCAACAGCATCCATCTTTATCACCATTCCAGCCTTTATTTATCTGAATTTATCTTAATATGTTTTTCTGCTCTTTTCAATCTTATTTTATAGCGGGGCTAAGTCCCTGTGCCACTTTTTCAGCACCGGCTTGATCGTTTAACAGGTAAGCGGCACTGGCGGAGAAATAAGCATATCCCACTAACTGGGGGAAATGGTAAAATTAAAAATATTGACAATTATTATGGTAATATTCTACAATTAATGTCAGGATACGAGTTGTTCTGCCATACTATTATGCTGAATTTTAAATATTTAGGCAAACTTGCTGAAAGGCAAGGACGCAAAGCTATGGGTCTAAGGACGTTGTCTATGACCGCCAAGCCGCCATTTTAGCCAAGTGCTGAGATGTTTGCATGGATGGAGATCAGAAGACCAGGGCTTAGCACTGGTCTTTTTTATGTTCCTATCTACAAAAGATGGAGGCGCCGGCGCTGTGAGAGAGAAAATTCTTGAAGTGATAGACTCGGGTTCGAGCCAGGGGTGGTTGATGATTGATCACAATTATACGGTGATTTACGCCAACGAATCAATTTGTCAATGGCTTGCGCAAGAGCAGGTTGATTTTATTGGGAGTTCATTATGTGATGTCATTCAGCAGCAAAAGAAACATCCTATATCCGGACAATTACACAGTCCTTTAATTGAGACAATGAAGGTTGGCAAAGAACTGATCAGGCGGGAATGTTATTTGTCGGTGCAAGGCCGCAACAAATGGTTTTTGACCAATACCTATCTTATCGCCGGTGAGGCCGGAAAGCTGGAATACGTATTGGCCGATTATGTTGATATTGACAGATACAAAAAAATTGAAGCCAATCTGGATAATATCAACCTGAGTATCATCAGGTCCTTTGCGGAGGCAATCGGCGCCCGCGACTCCTATACAAAGGAACATAGCGAGGGCGTAGCCGAACTTATGCTGGAACTGGCCCAGTATATGCGCATGGGCCAGCATATCGTTGGGCGGGTGTATTTGGCCGGTTTAGTTCATGATATCGGGAAAATTGGCATTCCTGAGCATATTCTGAATAAACCGGGCCGGCTGACGGCGGAGGAATTTGCTATTATTCAGCAGCATTCTGCAATCGGCGCCAGTATCCTGGCCAATATCAACGGTTTTGAGGATATTGCCAGAGCGGTTCGCCATCATCATGAGCGGTTTGACGGCAGTGGCTATCCGGAAGGGTTGAGCGGTCTGGAAATTCCTTTGTTTAGCCGGATGCTGGCGGTGTGCGATACCTTTGATGCCATGACCAGCGCACGATGTTACCGGCAGTCATATCCGCCGGGGGAGGCTTTTGCGGAAATCCGGCGGTGTTCGGGTTCCCAATTTGACCCTGCGATCAGTAAAGCATTTATTGAAATGATGTACTACCGTCAGGCGGATAAAAAGCTTAAGTTATAGAAGGCATAATAAAATGAGGTGTCTTTAAGAGCGCGCTAAGACACCTCATTTTATTATCGCCTTCTTTGGTGCTTCTTCGCGGTTTGAGCGGGGTGTTTTTTTATTGCCCTGCAAAGCCGGTCGACTTCTGGCTGATTAAGGGGATATTTTTGTAAAGGGAAAATCATCCTTTGGCACGAATATGCTAATATAATAATTTTGAGAGGTTGAGTTTTATGCCCGGTGCTCCAGGAGTTGTGCTGCAGCGCAGAATCGCTGTTTTTATATCATTCATGTTCGTATTGATTTTAGTGTTAGGCGGACGAATTGCCTGGATTCAGTTTGTGGATGGCGATCAGTTGTCGGCCAAAGTGCAAAACCAGCTCAAAGAACGTAAAACACTGCAGTCGCCGCGCGGCGCCATATACGACCGTCAAGGGCGTGAACTGGCGATAAGCAGTTTAACCAAGTCTTTGTATGCCGATCCGGAACATTTGAATAAAGATGCTGATACCATTGCCGCTCTGCTGGCCCCGGTGCTTGATATGAAAGCGGAGCAGATCAAGGAGCGGCTTGATCGCGGCGGCAGATTTATCTGGCTGCAGCGCATGCTGGAACCTGAAGTTGCAAAAAAGCTGAACTCGCTTATTCAGGAACATGATATCAGAGGTTTGGGGTTTCTGGAAGAGAGTAAGCGCTATTATCCTAATGATAGTCTGGCGGCTCAGGTATTAGGCTTTGTCGGCACTGATGATGTGGGGCTGGATGGAATAGAACTGGTGATGGATAAGGTTATTAAAGGCGATTTGTCGGAGCAAGCCGTTATTACCGACAACCGCGGACTGCCCATATTTCATTCGATATTTACGTTTGCTGCACCCAGGCAGGGGAAAAGCATTCATCTCACGCTGGACAGTAATATCCAATTTATTGTTGAAAAGGCGTTGGATAAGGCAATGGACACTACCAAGGCGCAAAGCGCCGCGGTAATTATAATGGATCCCCGCAACGGTGATATTCTGGCTATGACCAGCCGGCCTACCTATAATCCTAACTATTTTTATCGCTATGATGCCAAGGATTGGAAAAACCGGGCGGTATCGGTTGTGTACGAACCAGGTTCGACCTTTAAGGCAATCGTAGCCGCGGCGGCGCTCCAGGAGGGGCTGGTCAGGCCTGAGGAAAGATTTAAGGACAGCGGCTTTATTGAGGTATCCGGTCGCCGTATTAAGAATTGGAGTGATGAAAGCTACGGGAATATAACTTTTTTGGATGTAATCAAAAATTCTATTAATACCGGTTTTGTCGAAGTCGGAATGAGGCTGGGGGCAGCCAAGCTGACGAGCTATGCCCGGCTGTTCGGCTTTGGGCAAGCTACCGGCATTGATCTGCCTGGTGAGGAAGTAGGAATACTGTTTAATCCTGATGAGATGCGTCCTTCCGATATTGCGACAATGTCGATTGGGCAAAGCATCGCGGTAACGCCCCTGCAGCTGATTACCGCCATTGCTGCGATTGCCAATGACGGTGTGCTGGTAAAGCCCCACATTATCAGAGAAATAAAATATACTGACGGCTCAGTATACAGCGCTACTGAGGTTCAGCCTGTCCGGCAGGCCGTCAGTCCGGAAACAGCGCGAACTCTGACCATGCTGTTAGAAAAGGTGGTATCCGAAGGCGGCGGCAAGCCGGCTGCTGTTAAAGGTTACCGGATTGCAGGAAAAACAGGCACTGCCGAAAAACTGCGGGAAGATGGCCGGGGTTATCAGGCCGGGCATTATATTGCCTCTTTTGCCGGTTTTGCGCCCGTGGAACAGCCACAGGTCGCAATTTTGGTAATTATTGATGACCCTGACGGTCTGTATTACGGAGGCCAGGTCGCTGCGCCAGTGGCCAGCGAAATTCTGGGACAAGTCCTAAGATATCTCGATATTATCCCGCAAGGAGAAAACACAGCGCCTGTAGCCAGACCGGTTGAGCCGCCGCCGGCCAGTCCGCCGCCGGTCAACGTACCGCCAGGCAAGGTTGCTGTTCCGTCCTTAACCGGAAAAAGCATGCGGCAGGCTGCTGATGAGTTGAGCGCATTGGGCTTGAGCATAATTCCGGTTGGTACCGGCGTGGCAGTGGAACAAAGCTTGCCCGCAAACGCAGTTGTTAATCCCGGCGATGAAATTACAGTATATTTTGAACCGCGCTAGGGTAAGATGATAGTACCTTGTCAGCCTTAAAACGGTAGAATAACGGCAGATAAGGGACTGGTACCTCAGCTGCGTTAAACTATGATCATCCAGCGAGGCAGAAGACTGCTAAAGCAGCCGACTGGTGAGGTACCCGGACGGATCATTTCACTGCGGGGGATAAGGGTGGAGAAAACACAGGCAATGCTGCTGCTGAAAGATGCGCGCCCATTAGCGGAGAAAATCGCCGAATATTTACGTCTGCATAGCAAAGCCGGCCATATTGCTGTGGCCGGGAGTATCCGGCGTTGTCTGGAAGCTGTGAGCGATATTGATATTGTTGCAGGCACTGCAGCCGGAGACGATCTTCTTGATTTTGCCCAATCCCTGCCGGGAATCGGTACAAGGCTGGAGCGCAGTTTGACAAGGCTTAGTGTACTGCTTACTGTTGGCGTCAAGCTAAGCATCCATGTAGTTGAGCCGCCGGATTTTTTTGCAGCGTTGTATTATTATACCGGCAGTGCTGCGCATAACGCGCAAATTGCCGCCTGGGCTAAGCAGGCTGGTTTTAGCTGGAGTGAGCAGGGACTGTTTGCTGCAACCGGTGAGAAAATATTGTTGAGGGACGAACAAGAGCTTTGCCGGTTGCTAAAGCTTGCGTATATTGTTCCGGAATTACGGGAAGGCTATGCCGAAATAGACCTGGCCCGGGCGGGGAAATTGCCGTTGCTGGTGACGGCGGCGGATATGAAAGGCGGTTTGCATGTTCATACCGACTATTCTGACGGGAGCGACACGATTGCCGGTTTGCGCCAGGCCGCGCAACGGCTGGGCTGGGCTTATTTAGGGATTAGCGACCATAGTCAGTCGGCTTTTTATGCCGGCGGGTTGAAAACGGCGGCAGTACTAAAGCAGCGCCGCGAGATTGACCAGCTTAATGCAACCAGCGATTTTACTATTTTAGCCGGAATTGAAAGTGATATAAAACCTGATGGATCGCTGGATTATAGTGATGATATTCTGGCCGGGTTTGATTTTGTTATTGCTTCAGTCCATTCGGCTTTCAAGCAAGATGAGCAAACGATGACCAAGCGAATCATCAAAGCAATGTCTAATCGCTATGTCAGCATACTGGGACATGCTACCGGCCGGCTGTTGCTGAAAAGAGCGGGTGTTCGCATTGATTTGCCTGCCGTCATTGAGGCGGCAGCCCAAACCGGGACGATCCTGGAGATAAATTGCAACCCCAACCGTCTGGACTTGGATTGGCGCTGGCACGGGCAGGCCAAAGCCGCCGGGGTGCTGCTGGCTGTTAATCCTGATGCTCATTCTATCGCCGAATTATCTTACCTTGACAATGGTTTGGCGTCCGCCCGTAAAGGCGGTTTAACAGCAAACGATATTATAAATACCCGCAGTCTTAAGGAGCTCAGGCTGTTGTTAAGGCGTAAACGTTGATCAGGGCCTGGATTTTCACATAATAAAAGGGCGGCTAAGCCGCCCTTTTTGAAACATTATTGTTGAGTATTGCTGGTTCCAGCAATGCCGGATTCATATTGCTCAATCATGCGGCGAACCATATGCCCACCTACTCGACCGCAGTCTGCCGATGTCATAGTAGCCCAGCCGTTTTGACGAACAGTATCAGCGATGCCCAATTCGGAAGCTATTTCATACTTCATGCTGTCAAGGGCGTTTGCTGCGCCAGGATTAACAGGTTTATTGCTTCTAGCCATTGTTTGTCACCTCCTTGCTATCGTTGTAATCATATTATCAGCAAAAGAACGGAAGGTTATGCTGTCGAGCATTATGTAAATAGTGGCAATGGCTTTAATGGGCAATATAAAATTTTTCCAGAATGCAGGGAATAAATAAACTGGCTAGAAGTACATAATACTGTTATGCATTACAAGACACCAGTACCGTGAGTCACTTGGATTTTGAGATTAGAATGCGAGGGTTTTTTGCCCTGCAAGGCGGAGAAGCCGCGCATATCGGACATATGCAAGACTACGATAAAGAAAACACGGTTTGTACCGAGCGCAGCGAAGGCTGAAACCCTTGTTGCCCTTATGCCGTTTCGGCCAACGAAGCAGGACGGAAAAAGACGGCAGGCTAAGCCAAATGTTTAGGTGAATTGCGGTTCCCCCTTGGGTTATTTATAAACCGTTCATTGAGGTACTGCAGTATGCATGAACTGACGATAGCGCAAAGCATTCTGGATATTGTGCTAGTTGCGGCTGCTGAGCAAGACGCGGCCGCCATCCGCCGGATTCGCCTGCTGGTGGGGGAACTGACCCAGGTGGTTCCGCAATCGCTGGAATTTGGTTTTGCCATGCTGGCGGCAGGCACGATGGCGGAGGGCGCTCAACTGGAGATTGTTGCTGTCGAGCTTACCGGCCGCTGCGGGCAGTGTGGATTGCAGTTCAACATCCGGCAAAACCGCTTTATCTGTCCTGGCTGCAGTTCAGCCGGCATCACGGTTTTAACAGGCCGTGAACTTATCGTTGATCTGTTTGAGGTGGAAGATGGAAATAAAGGTAATGGCCAATATTCTTGAAGCCAATGAGGCAATGGCGGCCCAGGTTGGCAAGCGGCTTTTGAGCAAAGGCGTTTTTGCTTTGAATCTTATGGGTGCGCCTGGCTGCGGTAAAACGGCCCTTCTGGAACATACCATTGCGGCGCTCCGGCGTGAGCTGCGAATTGCTGTTATTGAGGGGGACTTATATACCGACAGGGATGCCCGGCGGATTGAAATGCAGGGTGCGCCGGTAGTTCAGATTAATACAGCCGGGGGCTGCCATCTTGATGCCAATATGGTCAACATTGCTCTCGACTGCCTGGACTTGGAGGATTTAGATATTGTAATTATTGAAAATGTCGGCAATTTGGTTTGTCCTGCCGAATTTGATATTGGCGAGCAGGCCCGGGTTACTGTGCTTAGTATTACGGAGGGCGAGGATAAGCCCCAGAAGTATCCGCTCATTTTCCGGGAAGCTGACGCTGTTGTGCTGAATAAAATAGATTTGCTGCCTTTTACCGATTTCAATTTGCCATCAGCCATAAACGATCTTACAACAATGAATGGCGCAGCAAGTGTGCTTGCTGTTTCCTGCCGTACGGGTGAAGGGCTTGATGATTGGTATGACTGGCTTAGAGCGCAAGTAAAAAAACAGGCGAGGTGTTAAATGCGTGTCTGAATTAAGACAGTTACAAATGGAAATCGAAAAAGTTCGTACCCGGCTTCACGAATTGGTTGATGTCAAAAAAGGGCATTTTATTGATCCTGAGGTCACCGAACTTAGTGAATATCTGGATAGTCTGATTGTAAAATATGAACGCAACAAAACTACGTTAAGTCAGGCAAATAATAAGGCTGCATTTTAAATGCTGTAAAAATTTACAACTGGGACTGGATATTCCGGCCTGGTTTTTTATTATAGTGGCGGGGAGGCGTAAAGACAATGTTTGAACGTCCGGCGTGGGCTGAAATAGATCTGGCGGCCATTGCTCATAATGTGCGTGAGATTAAAGGGTTGTTGCGCAAAGGAACAAAATTTTGCGCGGTAGTTAAAGCTGACGCCTATGGTCATGGCGTTGTACCGGTGGCCAGAGCGGCCTTGGCGGCAGGCGCCGACTGTCTGGCTGTCGCCATTGTCAGCGAGGCTTTAGAACTGCGGGCCGCAGGCTTTAGAGAGCCTATTCTGGTTTTGGGGTATATGCCGCCTCAACAGGCTGTACACGTAGTTGAGAGCAACATTGAGCAAACGGTATTTTCCATTGAAACTGCGCGGGCTTTATCGCAAGCGGCAACTGGCCTGGGAAAAGCGGCTAAAGTTCATATTAAAATTGATACGGGAATGACCAGATTAGGCGTCCGGTGGCAGGACGCAGCCGCTTTTGCCGAAGCTGTCGCCGCATTGCCGGGCATTATTATTCAAGGGATTTTTTCCCATTTTGCAGCTGCCGATGCTAAGGACAAAACCTATACCATAAAACAGTTTGGCTGTTTTGAGCAGGCCTTAACCGCTGTCAGGCAGCGCGGCATCAATATACCGATAAGGCATATCGCAAATAGCGCCGCCATCCTGGATTTACCGGAAACGCAGCTGGATATGGTCAGAGCAGGGATCATATTATACGGGCTATGGCCGTCCAAGGAAGTTGAGCGGCAAATTGATTTACAGCCGGTGATGCGGTTTAAGGCTTTGGTCAGTTTTGTAAAGCAGGTACCGGCCGGCGTCGCCGTCAGCTATGGCTGCGCCTATATCACTGAGCGCTCCGGCAGAATTGCCACAGTGCCGGTTGGTTATGCCGACGGCTGGACCCGTTTGCTGTCACCCAAGGCTAGTGTAATCATCAGAGGACAGCGGGCAAAAATTGTCGGGCGAATTTGTATGGACCAGTTTATGGTGGATGTAACCGATATTCCCGGGGTCGAGGAGGGCGACGAAGTATTGCTGTTTGGGGGTTCCGAGCTGTCGGCCGACGAGGTCGCCGCGCACCTTGGCACAATTAATTATGAAGTCGTCTGTATGATCGGCAAAAGAGTGCCGCGGGATTATCGATAACAGCAGGAGCCGGGTTTGGCCAATCGCATTAAAAATATAGTACCTTACTTGCTAAGGATGAACAGGAGTAATGTTTAATTATGATTACCGGGTGAGATCATGATTAGTCGATTACTCCTTTTGTTCTTCAAAGCAGCAAAATGGGGGGAGCGTAGTCATGGCCTATACGATTAAGCAGGCAGCGGAAAAAACAAATTTAAGCGCCCATACATTGCGGTATTACGATAAAGAGGGTTTACTGCCGTTTGTAGAACGCAGCAATAGTGGGTTTAGGCGCTTTACCGACAGTGACCTTGAATGGTTGTCCGTGATCTGTTGTCTGAAAGCAACAGGAATGGCGGTTAAACAGATTAAAGTGTATATTGATTTGTGTATGCGGGGTGATGAAACCATTGAGGCCCGCCGGCAAATATTTACGGAGCACCGCCACAACGTTGTGCGGCAAATTAAAGACCTGCAAAAGCATTTAACAAAAGTGGATTTTAAGCTTCAGCATTATGATGAAATCTGTGCCCGCCGTCTGTTTGACAACAGCCTGCCCAAGGAGCGTATTGGTATAATCACAGACGATCAGGAATGAAGTAGGAAAATCTGTTGGTATTGTCGAATATCGCAATCATAATGCATTTGTGTATTTGTAAACAAAAGCTATTCATGCCGGCAATAGACCTGTAGATGAAGATAGCTGATGGAGGGTACAGTATAGTGAGCAATGAGAAAGACTGGGAAACGTTTAAACAAAAATTCAATGGAAAGTCGGGCATCAATCTTAACGATTATAAACCTACCCAAATGCAGCGGCGTATTACGAATTTAATGACCAGACACGGCGTGAGTACTTATAGCGGTTTTTTTGATCTGATTGACGGCAATCAGCAGCTTTACAAAGATTTTGTCGACTATCTTACAATTAATGTCACTGAGTTTTTTCGTACTCCGGAGAAATTTGGTGAGCTGGAGCGGCAAGTATTGCCTGATTTGCTGGCGAAACATTCTAAATTAAATATTTGGAGTGCAGGCTGTTCGATCGGCGCTGAGCCCTACTCGCTGGCAATTATCCTGAGTGAGCTGACGCCAAGTACCAGACACCGAATATTGGCAACTGATTTGGATGTTGAAATTCTGGCTAAAGCGAAAAGAGGAATTTATACCAGCAATGAATTTAAGAATATTCCGCAACCCCGCGAAAAGAAATATTTTAAACAGGTGGAGACGAATTATGTCATAAGCGATGATATTAAGGCCCGGGTTGAATTTAAGCGTCATAACCTGTTGCTGGATAAATTCGAATCCGGCTTTGATCTTATTTTATGCCGCAATGTAGTCATTTATTTTACTGAAGAGGCCAAAGATGCATTATACCGGCGCTTTTTCGCCGCGCTCAAGCCTGGCGGAATTTTGTTTGTCGGCGGTACCGAGGCTATTCTCAATTTTCGTGACATCGGCTTTCAAAGCTATTTGCCGTTTTTTTACCGCAAACCTTTTTAGATCAATCCCCAGGCGGATAATTTTTTAAACCAGCCGGTCAGGTGATTGAGCAGTAAACGGGCCGGTGTACGTTCTTCCACCTCCTGCCCGGCAATAATATCAGTGGTTTTCATTGCTTTGCCGTTAACAAAGAAAATAATTTCACCGATTTTTTGCCCCTGGTAGACAGGGGCTTTTATCGTTTGCTGCAATTCCACTTCCACTGTAGCTGCGCCGTATTGATCCACGGCAACGACCAGAGCCGCTTCGTCGGCTGACACTGCATCAACCACCGGTTTAAGACCGCGCTCTACCGGCAGTACGGTTAGAATCTCTCCCTGACTGGCATATTCAAACAGCCGAAAATTGCTGAACCCCCAGTTCAACAGCTGCATTGAATCAACCCACCGGGTGTGGTCATGCAATACCACTGCAATGAGCTTCTGATTGTCGCGGGTTGCACTGGAAACCAGGCATGGTCCTGCTTCGCCGGTTGTGCCGGTTTTCACGCCATTCGCATCTTCCAGCATCCAGAGCAGCTTGTTGGTATTTCTTAACTGTTGGTCATGCTCGCGCCCCTTGGTGTCAAGCCAGTCAATATTGGTCTGGCGGGTGCTGACTATTTCCGCAAATACGGGGTTGAGCATAGCATAGCGGGCCAGCCAGGCCAGGTCAAACGCACTGGAATAATGCCCGGCCGCCGTTAGACCATGCGGGTTGCGGAAATGACTGTTATAGGCGCCGAGCTCCTGCGCTTTGCTATTCATGCTGATAACAAAATTTTCGACTGACCCGGACAAATATTCGGCTATCGCAACCGCTGCGTCGTTGCCTGAGCGCAGCAGCAGGCCGGTGATAAGTTCACGCAATAAAATCTTCTGGCCAATCTGCAAATGCATGGACGATCCGGCGGTGCCGGCGGCGCGGGCGCTGATGGTCACTTCCTCATCCAGCCGGCCGCTTTCAATAGCGATGATTGCGGTTAGGATTTTGGTGGTGCTGGCTGGCGCCAGTTTGTTATGGGCTTTTTTTTCATAGAGAATCTGGCCGGTTTTGGCATCCATTAATATGGCAGCGCTGGCCTTAATGTTAGGCTGGGCAGCCAGCGCGACGGCCGGCAGTAATAAAGCTGCCGCCAGAATAAAGAGGAAAACTCTTATTTTAAGTTCGCAAAAGTTCATTTTTGACAGGCATAAGGGCAAGCCGAGGCTTGCGCCAAGCGCCCGGCGCAAGCCGGGCTTTCCAGTAACGAGCATAGTTCATCCCCTCCAGCCCATTGTCTTTCCGTACAAGCACCGCGCGTCATGTAAATATTTGGCTTAGCATGCGGTCCTTTTCCGTCTTTGCTTCGTTGGTCAAAACGGCAAAAGTCAACAACGGTTTCTGCCTTCGCGGCGCACGGTACTGGCTTTACCGCAGCTAAGTACATAGAAATTATATTGCCGGCAATGGAGAATGATGCTTTCTGTTTGCATCTATTGAGGTATATCTCTTTCTTGCCCGGCGTAGAATCAAGGGAGGCGGCGGTAACAGGGCTATTTCCGGCGGCGCAGCAAACAGTACGTAATAGGCTGAATTGGTTATGAAAAATTAAGAAATGAAGTCAGGGAAAGCGGATGGGAGGTCATAGCGATGAAACCGTTCTCCTGGGTATTCTGGAGTGTAGCGGTTTTTTTTGCAGCTGCGGTCATTGGCCTGCAGCAAAGCTGGCTGAATGAAGAACTTAGCGTAATCAAAAGAGTGCCGACCACCCAAAAGGTAGTAGCACTGACGATTGATGACGGCCCGCATGAGCAGGCTACGCCCGAGCTTTTGGCAACTCTCCGGCAAAAGCAGGCGAAAGTTACGTTATTTATTTTAGGCAAGAATGCTGAGAAAAATCTTTTCCTTTTGGCCCAAGCCGCCGCAGAGGGCCATGAGCTGGCCAATCATGCTTACAGTCACCGATTTCTGAATAAAATGAGCCAGTCTGAGCGGTTGGAGGAAATTGAAAAAACAGAGCATTTGATTATGGCTGTCGCCCCCAGACCGACACTGCTGCGGCCGCCAGGCGGCGGCTATAATGATGCCATTGTGACTGAAGCCAGGCAAAAAGGGTATACTACTATTTTATGGTCAATTGACAGCCGGGACTGGCAGGGAATCAGCGAGCAGCAGCTGGTCCGCAATGTGATGACCAATATTAAGCCTGGGAGCATTGTTTTACTGCATGACGGGCAATACCCGATTACCACTACGAAAAGCATCGGTGTGCTCATTGACCATCTGCGGGCGGAAGGCTATCGCCTGGTAACGGTTAGTGAACTTTTAAATTACTATGAGGCAAAGCAGTAATTTTACGGTTGATGATAAGGCTTTAAGTTTTTCCAGTGTGTTTCAATCAACTGATCGTAGCGCCGCATGGTGGCGGTACGCTCATTGCGCAAAGCCTGAATGGAGCTTAACACGTTTTGATTGAACGAATAGACTTTGGTTTTGTCCACAACAATGGGCCTGGAATAATCTTTGAGTTTTGTGGCTACTTTTACGTTTTTTTTCGCTTCTTTAATAATAAAGGCCGGTTCGAGCAAATCTGAACCTTCGTAACGGTGAATTAAGCAGTTGGGCTGCAGCTGGTCAATAATATTTTTTGCTTCGCCCGACAGGATGATGGCAGTGCCGCAGCCTGGGCAACTACTCAAGTCTGTGGTTAAATAAGAATGACATTCTGTGCAAACGATTCCGTCCATCATTGACACCTCCTTATCTACTAGTTTGTCCCGAATGATGGATTTTATTAGCAAGAACTTTGTGACTTTCGGCGATAGATTGACAAATGCGGCGGCGGATTGCTATACTTTCAGCGATAATCAAGAAAAAGCGGATAATGGGCAGGAAAGTCCGCCCGGGTAATTGGGTCGGTACTGAACCAGCTGGCCGGTTACTGATTTATCCAGCATCAGGGCAAAGGGGGCCAATCGTCATGCTGTGCAATCGGGAGATTGAAACAATGGACAGAAGCGCAATGACCAGCTTACAATCGGCTAAGCTTCACAAGCTGATCAGGCGGCTGTGTGATAAAAGTCCTTTCTATCAGGAAAAGCTGGCGGAGCTGGCTTTGGGGCCTGATTGTTTTACCGGAATTTCAGACCTGGCAAAGCTGCCGTTTACTACCCGCAGTGATTTGGTCAATCACTATCCTTATGGTTTGCTGACTTTTCCGCTAAGCTCGGTGGCGAGAATACATATCACCGGTCGCGGGGCGCAGCCGGTTGCTGTTGCCTATACCAGCGGTGATATCGCCAAGTGGCTGGAAATGCTGGCCAGGACGCTGGTGGCCGGTGGTTTAAATCCTGGCGGGGTTATCCAGATCATCGCTGATTATGGTTTGCAGCCGGAAGGCTTGGGCTTGCATTATGCGGCCGAAATAACCGGGGCAACGGTTTTGCCGGCAGCACTCCTGCCGCCGGAGACACAGCTTGCAACGCTTGCGCAATTTGGGGTGACAGCCCTGGCGGCCGCACCCGAATATTTGCTGGCTCTGGCGGAAGCGGCCCGGGCTTTGGCTATTGACCTGCAGGCTTTGCCTGTTTCTACCGTCTATATTATTTCGAGCCGGCCGGACAATAAGCTGAGCGCTGAAATAGCCGGCTGTTTTAACGCCGCCGCAGTTGATGTTTATACAGTGAACGAGCTGATCGGCCCTGGCGTGGCCGGTGGCTGTCCGGCCAATTGCGGTCTGCATATCCAGGAAGACTATTTCTATCCGGAAATTATCAATCCATTGAACGGCGAGGTAAAAGCCGAAGGGGAAACGGGAGAACTGGTATTGACCAGCCTGGGCAAGGAAGCAATGCCGGTGCTAAGGTACCGGACGGGGCGTCAGGCGGTCTTAAACCGGGCGCCGTGCGCCTGTGGCCGCACGCTGGCAAGGCTGCTGTTTTGAATGTTATTCCCAAAATTTAAATTGGTTTTTAAATGCTGACATTGGTTACATTATGATTGAGGAGGTGTTTATATGTGGCGTAGAAAAAAACACTATTCTGTCATGGGCATGGATATGGACTGGGAAAATGTCGATATAAAGAAGGTAGCCACTGTAGTGGTGGCCGGCATAGCCGCTTATAAGGCGGCCCAGTATATGTTCAGAGAAATGATGGATTAAAATTCTCCTCGAAATTGCCCTGGCGGACTGCCAGGGCAATTTTATTGCGAGTAAATTCAGCTAAACCAGGAAATGCTATATTTACCATTCAGAGTGGAGGTGGGCAGTGTTGCAGGACAACCTGGTATTTAAAGTATACCGGTACATAAAAAACTGTTTGGTCTATCAGCCGCCCAGCACCGCCCGCCGCTTTGTCCTGGGCGAGTATAAAGAAAGCGTTATGGATAACGGCATTTCCAAGCCGGAGCACAGCGGGCTGGGAGCTTCGCATCAGGAGCTGACTAAACTGCTTGGTTTTGCCGGCAGGCTGACTAAAGTGATGGAAACGGTCATTCAGGCCCTGCGGCGCAACAACCAGACTGAACACCGGCAGTTAGAAGCCGAGCTCAAACAGCTGGAACGGCAGCAAACTGAGCTTGAACCGCTGCTGCTGGCTTATGATGCCAATAACGCCGACTTAATTGAGCGTCAGTTGAGCTACAGCATTGAAGAGAACGAAATACAATTGAAAAAATTATATTATGTAAATATAAACAAAGACATTGTTATCCGTCATTTTGTCATTCCCGGTGAAGCGCCGGTAAAAGCAATGCTGGTGTTCATGGATGGTCTGATCGACAAAGAGCTGATCAATCTGGCCATATTGCAGCCCTTGATGCTGTTGGATAAAACAAAGCATGATTTCCGGGGAGAGCAGCTTTTGCAACAGTTGATCAGCCGGTTTCTCCCCAGCAATCAAGCGCAGGAGGTAGATACGTTCGCCCAGGTGATGAGCGGTCTGAACAGCGGGGATTCGGCTTTATTCATTGAGGGCGTCAACCAAGCCGCCTTGCTTGAAACCAAGGGCTATGAGCACCGCAGCGTCGGCAAGCCGGAAATCGAGCAATCGGTCAGGGGGGCGCAGGTGGCCTATACTGAGGCCTTGCGGGTGAATACCGGGCTGATTAGAACAATGATGCCGACCAATGACTTAGTCACTGAAATTTTTGAAGTGGGTGACCGCATACCAACCAAGTGCGCGATCATGTATTTAAAGTCGCTGGCTAACCCGCAGCTGGTTGCTGAGATAAAACGCCGTATAAACGGTGTCTCCAGTGATTATATTGCCGATTTGGGCGTCTTGGAACAATTTATTGAAGATCATCCTTATATCGCGCTGCCGCAAATGCTGTCCACCGAGCGTCCGGACCGTACAGTGGCCAGCCTGGCTGAAGGCCGGGTGGCGATTTTATTAAACGGTACGCCTTTTGCTCATGTGGTGCCAGTCAGTTTTTTTACTTTTTTCCATTCGGCGGAAGATTTCAGTCTCAAGACGCCTATCAGCAGTGTCATGAGGATGCTCCGGCTGATGGGTACGCTATTGGCGGTGATATTGCCGGCGGCCTACTTGTCTATTATTTATTTTCATGTCGAAGCTTTGCCGACGGAAATGGTTCTGGCTATTGCCGGCGCCAGGGAGCGCGTGCCGTTTCCTTCGGTCGGCGAGCTGCTGCTGATGGAGTTTTCCTTCGAGCTGATCCGGGAAGCCGGTCTGCGGATTCCCGGCCTGCTTGGCTCTACGATCGGTATTGTCGGCGCCATTATTTTGGGGCAGGCGGCGGTATCGGCCAATCTCGTCAGTCCCATTACCGTAGTGGTCATTGCCATCACCGGTCTTGCCTCTTTTACAATTCCTGATTACCGGCTGGCCGCTGCGGGACGGCTGCTGCGGTTTGTTTTTATTGCGCTGGCGGCGGTCATGGGGTTGGTAGGCATCGCGATCGGGCTGTTAATTATTACGGCTATTTTAACCACTATGAAATCGTTCGGCGTTCCGTATATGACCCCGGTTGCGCCCAGGACCATGGCCGGTATGGACGTTGTTGTCCGCGGTCCGGTATTTAGGCAGGAAGTACGTCCGGATGGCTTAAACACCCAGGACCGCCGGCGGCAGCCGCATATTAGCCGCAAGTGGACAGTCAAACAGCCGGAGAGAGGGGAGGACGAGCGTTGAGTTATCAAACCGGAAAAATGGGAATTGCCGAGGGAATCGGATTGATTTTTGTCATCACTTTCGTTAAAGTGTTTCTGACGCTGCCGGCTCAGTCCACTGAGGTTGGAGCCGGCCTGTCCTGGATTAGTCCATTCGTGTCCGGCATACCAATATTGCTGGCGGCGATTTTATTGCATTATGTTTATAAATGGGTTTCCGGCGATCTGTACAGCATGGCGGTTAAACTGGTCGGCAAATGGGGCGCCAGGCTGATCATGCTGGTCTACAGCAGCATTTTTTTTAGTCAGGCGGCGTTTTTAATGCGGCAATTCGCTGAAAATACTTTGCTTACCGCTTTACCGAACGCTGAGTTCAGCTTTATTATTGTTGTCTATGCTCTGGCGGCCGGCTTGCTGGTTTATTCAGGCATTGAGGCCATTGCCCGCAGTTCTTATTTGTTATTGCCTTTTATTATTGGCAGTATGGCAGCCATTTTGCTGCTGCTCAGCCCGATGTACAATATTTATTATCTGACTCCCTGGCAGGGGAACGGACTGGGCCGGATCGTTCAATACGGCTTGCTGACAGCCGGCGTTAATCTTGGCGCATTCGTCCCGGTCATACTGGCAACCGCCTTTCAAAATTTCCGGACACTGAATTTGTGTGCGATATTTGGCCTGGGCAGCAGCCTGATTCTTAAAGGGTTGTTCTTTGTTGTCTATTTGATGGTGTTTGGCGTGGCTTTTGGCCAGGAAAAAACTTTGCCGTTTTTTGAGGCAGCCCGGCTGGTGTATCTTAGCCGGTATATACAGCGGATTGAGGCCATTTTTATTTTATTGTGGGTCATCGTCGGGATAATCAGTATTGCAATCAGCGTCTATATTGGCTTGTACCTGATCGCCAGACTGCTGGACCTGCCTACGCTGTCGCCGCTGGTGCCGGTTGTTCTGCTTATTTTAATTGAGCTGGCAATGATTCCCGGTGATATTGTCACAACCAATGAATGGGAGGCCAGCCTGTTAAAAACCTATTATAATGTCGGCGCATACTTTATTCCCGGCTGGCTGTTTGCGGCCGCCTGTTATAGAAAGTTTGTAAAAAAACCGGCGCTGGCATCCGGCTGACGGGAAAGGAGGTGGCTGCATGGGCCGGCGGATCATTGCGGCAGTGCTGTTGAGCGTGCTTTGTCTGGCCGCCGCGGGCTGCAACGGAGCCAGGGAAACGGATGAAATTGCTTATGTTCTGTTAATGGGCATTGACCGTAATCATGATGGACAGCTTGAATATACCTTGCAGTTCGCCGTCCCGCGCAGTTTTGGCGCCGGCAGCAGCAGCGCTCCCAAGGATATCACTGAAGCGTCCGAGGTGCTGACGGTCAAAGCGGTCACGCTGGCCGAGGCCCGGGATTTGGCCAACAGCACGGTTGCCAGAATACTGCATCTGGCGCATGTAAAAGGAATTATCGTAGGGGAAAAAATAGCCCGGGAAGGGATAGACGCTCATCTGCCGCCATTAACCCGGTTCCGGGAATACCGGGGCAGCATGTTTTTAATGGTGGTTCACAATGGCACCGCCAGGGAATTTATCGAGAAGAATCAGCCAAAGCTTGAGGTGTCGCCCAACCGTTATATTGAGACCATGATGGCGTCTTCCGGTGAAAGCAGCAGCTATCTGCCGACCAATATTCATGATTACTACTGCCGCTTGAAAAATGGCGGCGGTGCGCCATACTTAACGCTGGTAGGCAGTCTTTCGGAAAGAGGTCAACCCGCTGAAGCGGCTAAAGAGGAGCACTCTATTGACAAAACCGGCGGCTATGTAGCCGGGGAAATACCGCGTCCCAGCCCGGACAATCCGACCGAGTTTCTGGGGACGGCGATTTTTACCGGCGATAAAATGACAGGGGTTCTGGACAACAAGCAAACCAGAGGCCTGGCTTTGGTGGAGGGCAAGTTCGGCCGCGGTTTTTTGTCGCTGGCCGACCCGCTGGCGCCTGGCAAAATAGTGAATTTGGAGATTGAGCAGGGACGTAAGCCGAAGATTGAAGCGTCAATCGTTGACGGCCAGGCAAAATTTTTTATAGATATTTTTATTGAAGCGGAAATAACGGCAATCAGCAGCGGCGTGTATTATGAAGGGGACGACTACCGTGAGCGGCTGGAGCGGCAGGTTTCAACCGCAATTCAGCAAAACATCAGGGCGATGCTTGATGTTACCCAGCCGCTGGGCAGTGATGCAGCCGGACTGAGCTGCCGTCTCTGGCCCGAATTTAACCGGTATCAGGAGCTTAGCCGGGTGGATTGGCCGGCAATGTACCGGAATGCCGATATTACCGTAAAGGTTGTTACCAAGATTCGCCGGAGCGGGTTTATAACTAAAACCAGCCCCATCACCTGAACCGGCGGGAGGAGTAAAGAATGGATACTGTTATCCTGCTTCTTGTTCTGGCCTCCGGCATTCACGCTTTTACGTATAGCCGGTGGCTGATTCATAACGGCAACAAAGCCGGCGGAGTCAGTGTATATGTGATTATCCTTATAGGCCTGGCTCTGCCGGTGTACCGGCTGCTGACCCATCCATAGTCCATGCTGTAATGAAAAAGGAGGGAGGTGTCTGTAAATGTTAAACATTTACAGACACCTCCCTTTATTATGGTGCGCCAATGCAAAGGTTTTCTGAAGTCCGGGGCTTTAGCAAATGTCCTGAGTTCAGAGACCGGCGGATCATCAGGTAGGCAGTGAATTTTTACAAGGCATTACCGGCTTGTTTTTGGCAGTATCCGCAGCAGGGGAATTTTGTTGCGGTTTCGTTTGTTTTTTGGCGTTTTTGGCCATGAAAATCACCTCCTTGGTTCGTTTAGTTTTTCCCGTTTTACGTTGAACGACTAAGACAAGTTATGGCAATTTTTCCGGTAAATATTTCTTGTTGGCTAATGCCGGCGGTTCTCAATCGGCAGATGTAGGATTTTAGCGGCCCGATAACGAACAAAACAGATATTGACTGTATGCGGCAGGAGGTATTACAGATGCGGTTTATTCACACGTCAGACTGGCATTTGGGCCGGATTTTTCATGGCTTGCATTTAACTGACGATCAGGCTTATATTTTGGATCAGTTTGTGGCTTTTGTAGGTGAGGCTAAGCCTGACGCCGTCGTCATTGCCGGTGATATTTATGACCGGGCGGTTCCGCCGACCGAGGCGGTGGAACTGCTGGACGACGTGCTATCAAAGATACTGCTGGACTACCGGACGCCGGTGGTGATGATTGCCGGGAATCATGACAGCCCGGAACGCCTGGGCTTTGGCAATAAACTGCTGGCCCGGCAGGGTCTGCACGTTGTCGGGGCATTGCCCGGACAGTTAGAGCCAATTGTGTTAAATGATAAGTCCGGCCCGGTTTATTTTGCGCCTTTGACTTATGCCGAGCCGGCGCTGGTCCGGGAACGGCTGGACATTGCCGTTGCCGATCATGAACAGGCGCTTAAGGCGCTGATTGATCATACGCTGGCTAAAATTCCCCAGCGTGGCCGCAAGGTTGCCATTGCCCATGCGTTTATCGCCGGCGGCGCTGAAAGCGAGTCCGAGCGGCCCTTATCGGTCGGCGGGAGCAGTGCGGTAAGCGCGGCCCTGTTTAAGCCGTTTCATTATACCGCTTTAGGGCATTTACATCAGCCGCAGCAGGCCGGGGCAGACAATATTCGCTATTCAGGTTCGCTGCTGAAATATTCTTTTGCCGAGGCCGGGCAGAGCAAAGGGATTCAGCTCGTGGAACTCAACGAGCAGGGCGCGGCAAGTGTGGAAATGGTCAGTCTCAAGCCGCGCCGGGATGTCCGTTGCCTGGAAGGCTATTTTAACGATATCCTGCAAGGGCCGCCGGCCGGCGGGCCCCAAGACGATTATGTCATGGTAACGTTACAGGATTTGGAACCGATTTTAGATGCCCGCGGACGGCTGGAGTCTATATATCCCAATATATTGCATATTGAGCGGCCGGCGGTTATGTCCGGCGGCAAGCTGCAAAAACCGTCCGGCGATCACCGGCGGCTGACTGAGGCGGAACTGTTCGGCGCATTTTTTTCGCAAATGACCGGCCAGGAACTTAGTGCCGAGCAGGCGGGACAATTCGCCGGCGTAGTGGAAGAGTTTTATCGCGAACAAAGGGAGGCCAAGCTATGAGACCCGTTCGTCTGACCATCAGCGCCTTCGGTCCTTATGCCGGAACCCAGCGCCTTGATTTTACCGATTTAAAAGGCCGTTCTTTTTTCTTGATACACGGGCCTACCGGATCGGGAAAAACAACCATTCTGGATGCTGTTTGTTTTGCGCTGTACGGCGATACCAGCGGATCGGCCCGTGATACAAAAAGCATTCGCAGCGATCATGCCGATCTCCGGACTGCCACCGAGGTGGAATTTGACTTTTCCGTTGGGCGGACGGTATACCGGATCAGGCGAAGCCCGGAGCAGGAGCGGCCCAAAAAGCGCGGCGACGGAATTACCGTCAAGCCGGCTGAGGCTGAATTATGGGAGCTTAGGAATGAGTCCGGGCCGCGGCTAGCGGCTGCCGGCTGGAGTGATGTAACGAAAAAAATTGAAGCGGTGCTGGGGTTTAAAAGCAGTCAGTTCCGGCAAGTGGTATTGCTGCCGCAAGGCGATTTCCGCAAATTGCTTACCGCCAATTCCAGCGAACGCCAGGAAATTATGCAGGTATTATTTAAAACCGAGCTTTATCGTCATATTGAGGAAAGCCTTAAGGTCAAAGCCGCCGGCTTAAAGAAAACGTTTGAGGAGCTGGAGCGGGAGCGGTTGTGGATCCAGGGTGAAGCCGGCATAGCGTCGGCGTTGGAGCTGGAGGAGCAGCTGAAAGGCAATGCCGCGGCCCTGGCCGCCGTCAAAGAACAGCTGGACAGCCTGGCGCAGCAGCTTAAGCAGGCGCAGCAGGCTGTGGCTGACGGCATGCTGGTGCAAGCCAAACTTGCCGAGCGGGACAATGCCGCTAAGGATTTAGAGCAGTATACCGCCAAGGCGGTGCTGGTGGAAGAAAAAAGAGCTGAACTGGCTAAGGCTCAGAAAGCCTTAGCCTTAGCCGATACCGAGGATATGCTCAATCAGCTCGTTCAGGAAATTGCCGCTCTGGAAGCAGCTGCCGTCCAGAACAACCGGCAGCTGGAGCTTGCCCAAAACAAGCTGGCGGCGGCAGAACGGCAGCTGGCGATGGAAGCCGGCCGGGAAGCCGAGCGGGAGACTGCGGCCAGGGAAGTTTTGCAATTGAATCAGCTTAGCGCTAAGGTTACGGCGCTGGAAGAGGCGCACCAGGCAGTGGCGGCGGCCAGGACGGCGGCTGGCAGGGCGGCCGGCGCGAAAGCTGAGCTGGAGACCGGCGTCAGTGAAATCAGGGCTGCTGTTCAGCAAAAAAACGAAAACTATAAGTCGTTGCTGGAGCATTCCGCGCAAGCAGCCGGCTATAAGGCGTCGGTGGATGAATTAAGCCGTACGGCAGTTAAACGGCAGGGGCTGGCGCAAATGCAGGAGCAGTTTGCGGCGGCCGCGAAACAACTGGCGGACGGGGAGCTTGCTTTAAAGCAAATGGATAAGGCCTACCTGGCGGCCAGGGAACGGTTAGCCGCTTTGCAGCGTTCCTGGTCCCGGGGGCAAGCCGCGCTGATGGCGGCCCAGTTGACGCCGGGGCAGGCTTGCCCGGTCTGCGGGGCGCTGGAACATCCGCAGCCGGCGACCAACGCTGTTCCTGTGCCGGATGAGCAGGCAATCAAAGCGCAGCAGACGATTGTGGAAGGGCTGGAACGCGAGCGGGAAAACCTAAGAGCCTTGTTTGGCCGGCAGCAAAGCGAATGCAGCGCTTTGAGCAGCCGGATGAAGGATTTGGAGCAGGAACTGGGAACTGAGGCGCGAGGGCCCGCCGACGGCTTGCAGGCCAAACTGCAAACCGTACAGGCCGCCTATGCCCAGGCCGCAGCCGCCGGCCGGCAGGCTGAAGCAACGGCCAGAGAGCTGGTCCGGCTGACCGAAAATGAGCACAGTCTGGCTACCGGCCTGGAGCAGGCCGACCAGGCCTGGCGGCAGGCTGATGATGCACTCAAGCGGGCTGAGGCAATCCTGCAGGAGCGGCTTGCGGCGATTCCGGAGCAATTTCAGCAGCCTGCCGTCCTGCGGCAGGCCCAGGCTGAGGCAGAGGAGCGCCAGCGCCGGTTGAAGCAAAGCCTGGAAGCTGCGCAGCAGCAGGCGCAGGAAGCAGCCCGGCAATTGACCAAAGCCCAGACCGGCTGCGAGCACGCCTCCAGCAATCTAAATGACCGGAGACACCGCGAGCGGGAGGTCCAGCTGGCGTTTGTCAGCCGTCTGCAGGAGGCGGGTTTTCAGGACAGGGAGGATTACCGCAGCGCCAAAAAACCCCCGGATTATTTAAGCAGGCTGGCTGAGCGCATTAAATTTTTTGACGACGGCCTGATTGCCGCCAAGGAGCGGCTGCAAAGGGCGCAAGCGGCTGCAGCCGGTCTTAGCCAGCCTGATCTGGCGGCGCTGGAGCAAGCGGCGGCGGCCTTGCAGCTCAACCATACTGCGCTGGTAGGCGAGCAAATCCGGCTGGCGGCTTTGACGGCTCAACAGGAGCAATGGCTGGCTAAACTCAATAGCCTTAACAGCCGGATCGAAACAGCCGTAAAGCGGTTCGGCGTGCTGGGGCGGCTGGCTGAGGTGGCCAATGGCGGTAACGAGTATAAACTTACCTTTCAGCGGTTTGTACTGGGGGCCTTACTGGATGATGTGGCTATTGCCGCAAATGAGCGGCTGAAAATGATGAGCCGCGGCCGTTACCAGCTGCAGCGGACGATGGACCGGGCGCGCAAGAACGCCGCCGGAGGCCTGGACCTGGAAGTCTTTGATCACTATACCGGCTCGGCCCGCGGCGTCGGCACCCTGTCAGGCGGTGAAACCTTTCTGGCTTCTCTGTCCCTGGCGCTGGGGCTGGCGGATGTGGTTCAGTCTTACGCCGGCGGCATTCATTTGGATACCATTCTGGTGGATGAGGGCTTTGGGACGCTTGACCCGGAAGCTTTGGATTTTGCAATCAGGGCCTTGCTGGATTTGCAGCAGGGAGGCCGGCTGGTAGGCATCATCTCCCATGTTCCGGAACTTAAAGAACGAATTGACGCCAGATTGGAAGTATGTGCAACCCGGCATGGCAGTACGGCCTGCTTTAGGGTAGGTTAGGAGGGGGTTTTATGTTGCTGCGCTTGATTTTAGGCCGGACCGGTTCCGGAAAAACGCACCAATGCCTGGAGGAAATCAGAGCACAGCTCAGACAAGCTCCGGAGGGGGCTCCGCTGGTGCTGATTTTGCCGGAGCACGCTACGTTTCAGACCGAGCTGGCTTTGGCCAATACGCCGGGTCTGCATGGGTTTTCACGGGCGGCGGTGTTCGGCTTTCGCCGCCTGGCGCACCGGGTGCTGCTGGAAACAGGCGGAGCTATCCGGCCGCAAATTAATGAGCTGGGGAAAAAGCTGCTGCTGGGCAAACTGTTGAGGGACAACCGTCAGCAGTTGAAGGCGCTGGGACGGGCGGCTAACCAGCGGGACTTTACCGAAACTCTGGCCGGAATGATCCGGGAATTCAAGACTTATGCCATAACGCCGGGCTTATTGGCGCAAGCCGCCGGCGCATTTGACCATCCGCCCCTGCAGGATAAACTTCAGGATTTAGCGCTGCTTTATCAGCAGTTTAACGGACTGCTGGCCGGAAAGTATACCGATCCCGAGGATTGCCTTTCCTTATTTGCCGATAAAATTCCCCAATCGGCGCTGCTCACAGCGGCGGATGTCTGGATTGACGGCTTTAGCTGGTTCAATCCCCAGGAAACCGCCATTCTCAGCCGGGTCATGGCTGCCGCGGCCAGCGTAACCGTGACCCTGTGCCTGGCAGATACCGGCAGCAGCCGGCACGCGCTGGAAACGGCCTTGTTTCACCGCCAGTGGAATACCTGGCGTAAGCTCAAAGCCTTGGCGCAGAGTCAGGGCATTGCGGTTGAGGAATTTGAGCTTACCGCTGCCCGGCGTTTTGTACATGCGCCTCTGCTCAAACATGTTGAGCAAAATTTCTTTAGCTTTCCGCCGAAGACTTTTAGCGGCGATAAGCAGTGCCTAACCATTGTGGAAGCCGCAAACCGGCGGGTGGAAATTGAGGGCGTGGCGGCCGATATTGTCCGTTTGTGCCGGGAAGAGGGCTATCGCTGGCGTGATACGGCAATTTTACTGAGAGATACAACCGCCTATAGCGATTTGGCGGCGGCTGTGCTGGCTGAGTATGACATACCGTTTTTCAGCGACGGCAAGCGGCAGCCTGTTCACCATCCACTGGCCGAACTGATACGATCGGCGCTGGAGAGCATCGCAAACTGGAGTTACGAACCGCTGTTCCGTTGTTTTAAGACCGACTTCTTTCCATTAACCCGCGATCAAATTGATGATCTGGAAAACTATGTCCTGGAATTCGGCATTAGGGGCAGCCGCTGGACCGGGAATGAGCCTTGGACGTTTGTCCGGCGCTTGACGTTAGGGGAAAACGAGGAAATCAATGCCGGTCAGCAGCAGTACCTGGACGATATCAACGAAATTAAAGCCATTGCCATCCGGCCATTGCTGGCGTTTAGCCGGCAGGTAAAGGCCGCAGGCAATGTGACCGGACTGACTACGGCTTTATACCAACTGCTGGAAGCGCTAAAGGCGCCTGAAAAGCTGGAGGAATGGGCATTCAGCGCCGAGCGGGAAGGTGACTTGGCGCAGGCGCGCGAGCACCGGCAGATTTGGGAAAGCATCATCAAGCTGCTGGAGCAGTTGGTCGAAACCTGCGGCAGCCAGGAGCTCAGTCTGAACGAGTTTGCCGCAATGGTGTCCGATGGACTGGAGGGACTGAAACTTAGTCTGATACCGCCGGGACTGGACTATGTAACGGTTTCGGCGCTCGAGCAGAATAGCATAAGCAATGTCAAGGCGGTCTACTTGCTGGGCGTCAATGACGGTGTGCTGCCCAAACGCGGCCGCGGTGAGGGACTGCTGACCGACGATGAGCGCTCAATCATTGCCGGCGCCGGACTGGAGCTTGCCCCGGGAGCGGCGGCCGATCATTTTGCCGAACGGTTTTTGGTCTATACCGCTTTAACCAGAAGCACCCATTATCTATGGGTCAGTTATCCGCTGGCCGACGACGAAGGCAAAGGTCTGAATCCTTCCATTGTGGTCAAACGACTGAAAGAACTGGCTGGAATAACGAAACTGAAGAGTTTGCCGCTGGAGCCTGCGCCGGGGCGGGAGCAGGAGCTTCTAAGCCATCCCCGCCGGGCTTTGGCCGGTTTGGCGGTTGCTTTGCGCCAATATAAACATGGCCAGGAGATCAGTCCCGTGTGGTGGGATGTGTATAACTGGGCCTTGCAGCAAGGCCCGTACCGCCGTCAGCTTAGCCAGGCGGTGGCCGGGCTGTTTCATGCCAATACGGCCGGTTCCCTGCCGGTGGAACTGGCCCGGCGGCTGTATGCCGGCAATAAAAGACTGCGGGGCAGTGTGACAAGATTCGAGAGTTTTCGCGCTTGCCCGTTTAAGCATTTTGCCCAGTATGGTCTTAGTCTGAAAGAGCGGGCCGTGTTCCGGCTGCAGGCTCCCGATTTAGGACAGTTTCTGCATGCGGCGCTCAAGGCCTTCGGCGACCGGATGCAGCGCGCCGGACGGGCCTGGGGCAGTTTTGCCGACCCGGAATACAGTGAGCATTGCGCTCAGATTGTCAACGAACTGGCGCCAAAGCTGCAGAATGAAATTTTGCTGAGCTCCGGGCAGCATAAGCATTTGCTGGGCAGGCTGCAGCGTACGATTGAGCGCTCAGTGCGCCGGCTGGCTGAATTTGACCGGGTCAGCAGCTTTAAGCCGCTGGCCTTTGAGCAAAACTTTGGCCGCGGCGAGCATGCCCTGCCGCCGCTGGTGTACCCGCTGGCCGACGGCTACCGGTTAGAACTGGCCGGGCAAATTGACCGGATCGATCAGGCCGAATACAATGGACGGCGCTATATTCTGATCATTGACTATAAATCCGGCGGCGCCTGGCTCAAACTGGTTGACGTTTATTATGGCCTGAAATTGCAATTGCTGACTTATTTGCTTGTTGTACAAAAAGCGGCCGGCGATTTGTCCGGCCTGGCTGAATGCCTGCCGGCAGGAGTGCTGTATTATTTTGTGAAAAATCCCAGTGTGGCGTCGACGGTCAAATTAAGCGCTGAGCAAATCGAAAGGGCCATCAATCAGCAGCTGAAAATGCCGGGCTGGGTGCTGGCCGATCAGGAGGTTGTCCGTTTATTGGATACCGCCATGGACAGTAAATCCGATTTTTTAAAAATTGCCTTGAAGAAAGACAATTCGTTTTACAGCAGCTGTCTGGCTTATGTGAAAAGCAGTGAGGAGTTTTCCCTGCTGCTGGAGCATATTGAGGCCGTCCTGGCTGAAACCGGCCGACAAATACTTTCAGGGGAAATTGCCATTGACCCTTGCGCCTTGAAAAGTTATCAGGCCTGCAGCTATTGCCGGTATTTGCCGGTTTGTCAGTTTGACCGGCTGCTGCCGGAGAATGATTTTCGCAAGCTTGCCGATATGGCTGATGATATTGTTATTCAGGCGCTGACCAGGAAGGAGGATAAAGCGTGAGCTGGTCTGACGAACAATTGCAGGCAATAGAACTGCGCGGGAAAAATCTACTGGTCGCTGCTGCGGCCGGTTCCGGCAAGACGTCTGTGCTGGTGGAGCGGATTGTCCGCCGTGTGACGGACGAACAGGAGCCGGTGGATGTTGATAAACTGCTGGTAGTCACTTTTACCAATGCCGCCGCTGCTGAGATGCGGGAGCGCGTTGGCGGCGCGCTGACGCAGGCGTTAAAAATCAATCCCGGCTCGCGGCATCTGGAACGCCAGCTGGTACTGCTGAATACTGCTTCCATTTGTACCATTCACGCTTTTTGCCAGACTCTTGTCCGGCAGAATTTTCATTTGCTGGATTTGGACCCTAACTTTCGGATTGCCGGTGAACCTGAGCTTAATCTGCTTAAAGCTGATGTGCTGGAATCCTTATTTGAACAAAAATATACGGATGGCGACCCCGCCTTTCTGGAATTTATCGCTCACTATGGCGAGGATCACAGTGATCAGGCCTTATACGACCTGATATTGGGCCTGTATAGCTTTTCACGCAGCCATCCCTGGCCTGAGCACTGGCTCAGGCAGCTGGCGCAGGCGTTTAGCGTCCCGGCGGCGGCCGGTATTGAGGATACCCCCTGGCCGGCGTTGATCCTGGATAAAATTGCCCTGGAACTGGAGCAGGCCGGGCAAGTGCTGGCCAAGCTGAGACGGGAATGCCTGCTGCCGGGAAATCCGGAGGTTTATCAGGAAGTTTTACAGTCCGATCAGGATCTGGTGGATGAACTGATTGCCGCAGCCGCCTGCTCCTGGGAACAGCTAAACCAGGCGTTAGCCTGCTGCACTTTTGCCAAGCTGCCGTCAGTCAGGGGTATTGACGAGGCGGTGAAAAAGTACTTTCAAAAAGGCCGGCAGGCAGTAAAGGACAAAGTCAGCGAGTTTCAGCAATTATATTTTGACCGGCCGGCAGCCGAGCTGCTGGAGGATTTGCGCCTAACCGCCCCGGTGGTGGCTGAGCTTGGCGAACTGGTCAGCCGTTTCGCCGAAGGCTTCAGCAAAGCCAAGGCGGTGAGAGGCTTGGTGGATTTTAATGATCTGGAGCATTTTTGTTTGCAAATCCTGCTGGAGGCTGAGTCGTCGCCGGATCAGGCCCGGCCATCGGCGGTAGCTCTGGCCTGCCGGAATAAGTATGCGGAGATTATGGTCGATGAGTATCAGGATACCAACGGCGTTCAGGAAACTATTCTGGCCCTGCTGACTAAGCCTGACCGGCCCAATGCCTTCTTCGTCGGTGATGTCAAGCAGAGCATTTATCGTTTCCGGCTAGCCGAGCCCGAACTGTTTCTGGCCAAGTACCGTCAGTATCCACTGTGCCCTGAAACTTGCGCCAGGGTTGATCTGACCCGTAATTTTCGCAGCCGGCCCGGCGTACTGCAGGCCGTCAATTTTCTGTTCAGCCAATTGATGACACCGCGGGTGGCTGAACTGGAATACGGTTTGGCCGAGCGGCTGAACCCGGGGGCGGCCTATCCGGCAAGCAGTGGGCGTACGCTGGACGGGCCGGCTGAGGTTTGGCTTGTCGACCGTGACAGGCCGGTTGAAGCGGAGGCGGAGTCCGATACCGGGGAAGAGGCGGCCGGACTTGAGCCGGCCCTGCCGGAGCCAGGCGGGTTTGAGCTGGAAGCGCGGCTGATTGCAGCCCGGATCAATGATCTAATGGCCGGCGGTTATGTTGCTTTTGACAAAGAACTCAAGCAATACCGGCCGCTGGCCTGGCGAGACATGGTCATTTTACTGCGGTCAGTAAAAAATAAAGCCAATATTTTGCTGGAAACGCTGCGACAGGCCAATATTCCGGTTTATGCGGAAATTGATTCCGGTTATTTCCGGGAAATAGAAGTACAGGTGATGCTGGCTTTGCTGAGTATCATTGACAATCCCCGGCAGGATATCCCCCTGGCCGGAGTTTTGCGGTCGCCGGTTGTTGGCCTGTCGCCGGTCGAATTAACCACTATCCGGCTCAGCCGGCAGGGGACTGATTTATGGAGTGCCGTGTCCACGGCGGCCTGCGCCGGCATTCAGAATGCGGAGCAGGCCGAATTGCAGCGGAAGCTGGCCAAATTTATCGCTCAGTTGACCGAATGGCGGAGCTTTTCCCGGCGTAAAGGGGTGCCTGAGCTAATCTGGCAGCTGTACCGTGACACCGGCTACTACGACTATGTTGGCGGGACGCCGGGCGGCGTGCTGCGTCAGGCCAACCTGCGGGCTTTGTACAATCGGGCCCGTCAGTATGAGACCACCAACTTTCGCGGATTGTTCCGGTTTTTGCGGTTCATTGAGCGGCTGCGGAATAAAGGGACGGATTTGGCTGTTGCCCGGGCTTTAGGGGAAAGTGAAGATGTTGTCCGGGTAATGAGTATTCATAAAAGCAAAGGACTGGAATTTCCAGTGGTTTTTCTCGCCGATCTGGGCAAACCTATTAATCTTGCCGACAGCAAGGCCCTCATACTGACCCATAAAAAACTGGGCGTCGGGCCCTATGTTACCAATCCTGAGCTTAGGTTTCGCTATCCTACGCTGGCCAGGCAGGGGATTGCGTATAAGTTAAGCATGGAAACCAAGGCCGAGGAATTGCGTGTTTTGTATGTAGCCTTAACCAGAGCAAGGGAAAAAATTATTTTGGTCGGCTCAACCGTGAAAGTTGCCCAAAAAGCGGTGGCCTGGTGTCAAACGGCCGGTTATGGGCCGCTGCTGCTGCCGGACGCACTGATTGCCGGGGCCAAAAGTTATTTGGACTGGCTGGTTCCGGCGGTTGCCCGTCACGCCGACGGGCAGGTATTGCGGGACTATACTGCCGATTGCGGTCCGCCGGCGGAAGGCTTGGCCAACGATGCCAGCCGCTGGTCTATTCGGATCTGCCCGGCCGCCGAGTTGGGCGCTTCCGGTGCGCAGACGCCGGTCAGCGCCCCGCTGCTTGACCAGGTGAAGGCGTTTGCGCCGGTGCCCGCCGGGGAAGAAAGCGAATGGGTAGAGCGGCGGTTAGGCTGGCAATATGCTCATTATGAGGCTGTCGGTAAACCGGCCAAATTATCGGTGAGTGAGATCAAGCGCCGCTTTGAACTGCTTGATCGCGACAGCGGCCAACGGCTGTTTGAGCAGCGGCCGCTTTTCGCCCGGCCGCGCTTTCTTCAGCAAACCGGCAAATTGACGCCAGCCGAATATGGCACAGTGATACACACTGTTATGCAGCATATCGAGCCTGGCGCTGATTTAAGCGAAGCCGGTCTGGCAGGCCAGTTACAGGCGATGATTGAGCGGGAGCTGCTGACGCCTGAACAGGCGGCTGAAGCCGACCTGGCCGGTGTCCGGAAGTTTTTTGCCAGCGAGCTTGGCCGGCGTATCTGCCGTTCGCCCAAAGTGCGCCGGGAGCTGCCGTTTAGCTTTATGCTGCCGGCGGCGCGATTCTATCCGGAGCTGGCGGACAGTGGCGAAACAATTTTTGTTCAGGGCATCATTGATATGTTATTTGATGAACCCGACGGCCTGGTGCTTGTAGATTATAAAACCGACACTGTCAGGGCTGGCGGACGGCTGGCGGAAAAATACGCGATCCAGCTGGATTTTTATGCCGAGGCGGCGGCATTAATCTTAAAGCAGCAGGTAAAAGAAAAATATCTCTATTTATTCAGTACCAATGAAGTGATTAAATTGTAACCTCTGAAACTGAAACAGGCTGACTTTCCCGGACATCGGGCCAGCAGCCTGTTTTTTTGCTGCGGGCATTGGCGCAGTCAGTTGCCGCACGTTAGCCGGAGCGCGCTATTTTGCCATTCTTGCGCCTTCAACCCGCGTTATCCCCGGTGCGATAGTTTTCGCACCGTATTTGGCGTTCTCTTTGTGTACTTCGCGTACTTTGCGGTTCAATTCCGTTTTTCGCTTTTTACCGTTACCGGCCGAAATGAATAAATTTGCTGTTAATGCCAAACCTAATGGTAAGCTTTGCTGGAGCAAGCGAATTTAGCCAGGAGCTATATGGGGGGGGTAATATTGAAGGCATCATTATTTGTAACCTGCATTGCCGATATGATGTACGCCGATGTGGGCAGAAGCGTTGTCAATGTACTGAAGCGCAGCGGCGTGGAGCTGGATTTCCCCGAGGGGCAGACCTGCTGCGGACAGCCGGCGTATTCCAGCGGTTATCACCGGGAAGCGGCCGATGTGGCGAAAAAGGTCATTGAGGTGTTTGAGAAAAGCGAGCGGATTGTTATGCCTTCCGGCTCATGCGCCTCAATGATTCACCATGGGTATCCGACCTTGTTTGCCGGTGACCCTGTCTGGGAAAAACGGGCCGAGGAATTTGTGCATAAGACGTACGAATTTTCGCAGTTTATCGTAGATGTGCTGGGCCTAACCGATGTGGGCGCAACCTTCCGCAAGAAGGTTACTTATCATTCCAGCTGTCATATGTCCAGGCTGCTCGGCATTGAGGAACAGCCGAAGCTTTTATTGAAGAATGTGAGAGACCTTGATTTTGTTGAACTGCCGTATTCCTATGATTGCTGCGGTTTTGGCGGGACCTTCTCAGTGAAAATGGCCGACATATCGGGCGCAATTCTGGAAGAAAAAGTCGACAATGTCATTGCGACCGGAGCCGAGGTGCTGGCCGGCAGTGACCTGACCTGTCTGATGAATATCAGCGGCCGCTTAAGCCGTAAGGGCTATCCGGTAAAAGTAATGCATCTGGCGCAAGTCTTGGATCAAGGAGTGTGATGACAATGCATATTGAACCTAGTTTCCGGAAGCGCTATCATAAAGCGCTGGCTGATACTGTAATGATTAAAGCGGTAAAATTAGGCACCGGACGGTTAAGAGGCAAACGGGCCGAAGCCATTGCCGAAGTGGGGCCCGAGCGCTGGGCGGCTTTCCGCGAACGGGCGGAGGCCATTCGGATGCATGTCATTCAGCACCTGGATCAGTATCTTGAGCAACTGGTGGATAATGTCTTACAGCGAGGCGGCCATGTTTGCTTAGCCAGGACCGGCGAGGAAGCGGTGCAGTATATTGAAAACCTGGCCAAGGAGAAGGATGCCAAATCGATTGTAAAATCCAAGTCGATGGTATCTGAGGAAATTCATCTCAATCCGGCGCTGGAAAAAATGGGCTGCAAAGTGATTGAGTCCGATTTGGGTGAATGGATTATCCAGCTGGCGGATGAGACGCCATCACATATTATCGTTCCGGCAATGCATAAGAACCGTTTTCAGGTGGCCGAGCTGTTTAATGCCGTAAGCAACGAAAAAATACCGGCCGAGACAGCTGATTTGTGCGCTTTTGCCCGTAAATATCTGCGGCAACAGTTTCTGAATATCGATATCGGCATTACCGGCTGTAATTTTGCCATTGCCGATTCAGGCGCTGTTACGGTATGCACCAATGAAGGCAACGCCAGAATCATATCGGCGCTGGCGCCGACGCTTGTGACCATTATGGGGATGGAACGAATCCTGCCGGGCGTGGAGGAATTGGCCGTGATGCTGTCTTTGCTGGCCCGCAGCGCAACCGGTCAAAAAATAACCGTTTATAATACGTTGTCTACCGGTATCCGTATGGAAGAGGAACTGGACGGGCCGCAGGAATTTCATCTGGTCATTGTTGACAATGGCCGTTCCAAGCTGCTTGGTTCAACCTATGAAAAGGTTCTTAACTGTATCCGCTGCGGTTCCTGTCTTAATGCCTGCCCGGTGTACAGGAACATTGGCGGTCATGCTTACGGCTGGGTCTATCCGGGGCCGATTGGCGCTGTTTTATCGCCCTTATACCAGGGGATTTCCAAATACGGCGAGCTGCCTTATGCCTCTACTTTGTGCGGGGCCTGCCACACGGCCTGTCCGGTAAAGATACCGTTGCACGATATGCTGTACGCCTTGCGCAATGACAAAGTGGAGCTGGAGAAAAAAGGCGAAATTTTAGAAGATATTGCCTACAAAGGCTGGAATGCGGTTTTTGCCAGTATGAGCCGGTACCGTTTTTCCATCCGTATGGCCCGCCGGTTCCAGTTTCCGCTGGTTAAAGCCCAAAAAATTGCTTATGGTCCGCCGCCAATCTCAGACTGGTTGAAATATCGTGACATGCCGGCGTTGCCGGATAAGTTCTTCCACGAAATTTGGCCGGAACTGAATGAAGAGCGAAAGGAGTAGATAAAATGGCGCAAGGCAAGCTGACGGGCGACCGGGAAGCGTTTTTTTCCGCAATCCGCAATCGTATTAAGACGCCGCCGGGTTCAAAAGCCGGGCGGGTGGAGAATCCGATGGACGGCCTATTCACGGAACGCGGCACAACAGTTGAAGAACGGCGGGAGCTCAGGGAACGGTTTATCAAAGAGTGGAAGGCACTGGGCGGTCAGGCGTTTAGTGTCGGAAACAGGGACGAACTGGCAAACGCTCTGACCGCGATCATTCGCGAAAGGGGAATTCAGCAGGCTGTCCGGTGGGATCATCCCGAACTGGAAAAACTAAATTTAAGGGAGATTTTTGCCCAGGCTGAGGCCAAATTATTTGTATGGCCGCTGGCGACGGGCCGCCAGGAGTGGATTCCGTCGGCCGAGTCAATGGAGGCCGGCGTGGTGTGGGGCGATATTGCCATGGCCGAGACGGGAACGCTGGTACTGCCGGGCGGCGCCGGGCAACCGACAACGGTGTCTATTCTGCCGATTACGCTGATTGCTGTTTTTACAACAGCGCAATTGGTTGACGGTTTTTACTCGGTAATGAAACTGCTAAAACAGCGTTATGGCACAAAACTGCCGACCACCACCACCTTTATTGCCGGACCCAGCCGCACTTCGGATATCGAGATGGATTTAACCATTGGCGTTCATGGCTCCAAGTACGTGTATGTTTGCATTATGGATGAATAGCAGCACAACAGCTCCATCGCAATGGAGCTGTTGTGCTGCTTATACAAAGCCGGTTAAGGCGGGGCAGGTCAATCATCCCGGGCGCTGTTGCCGATATAGGAGGAAGTTTGAGCGCTGCTTTTGCGAAAACTGGCATTTTTGTTGAAGGAACGTGTTGAAACTGAGAGAGGCAATTGCGCTCATCCGGAATAGAATGAATCATAGATAGAATAGGGGGAGGCTGTAAGACCAGGGAAACATAAAACGGCTACCAACGTTTCCGTTGATAGCCGTCAATTTTTCATTGATGGCGGAGTGGCAGGGATTTGAACCCTGGCGGGCCTCACGACCCCTAACGATTTAGCAAACCGTCCTCTTCAGCCACTTGAGTACCACTCCGAATGCTGTGTTGTCTAAATTTAATATGGCGGAGGGGGTGGGATTCGAACCCACGGTCCCTTGCGGGATCACTGGTTTTCAAGACCAGCTCCATAAACCACTCGGACACCCCTCCGTGTCCGGCACATCTAACATTATAGCAAAATTAAAAGGGCTTTGTCAACAAGCTTGCTGACGGTAAATAAAGTCACTGCATACCGGAGCTGGTACGGCCAGTCCTGCGTATTGTTTCAAGTACCAACTGTAGCGGAAATGATAAATTACGGTTAAATGTATTGACTATTGTAAGCCCGGAGAGTATATTTTTAATGTAAAGCTAATTAAACTAATGAGGCAGGTGAGAAAAATGGATGTAGACATACCTAGTTTACGCTGTTTTGTAAAAATAATCAAATATCGGGGAATATTCCATTTTTCTTACTTATTTAAATTTTTTTAGTGAGAGATCTGGACCTGCTTCCCCATGAAAAGGGGGAATATTCATGCTGCAAGTGTATAAAAGCGATTGTTACACTGGAGCTCTGCGTGAATTGGCTGTTGATGCCCTGGAAAAAGGGGCCTGGTTCAATCTTGTCAATCCGACTGTCGCTGAGCTTAACATTGTGGCGGCAGCAGTCAATATACCGATGGATATTTTAAAAGCGGCGCTGGATGAAGAAGAGCGCTCGCGTACGGAAATTGAGGATGACTGTATTCTGATTATCACTAATGTTCCGGTTATGCGCACCAGGGTTTCTTATGATACTTTGCCGCTGGGAATTGTACTGACGCGGGATTATGTCATTACTGTCTGCCTGGAGAATAACGAAGTTTTATCCGAGTTTAACTGCAATAACGCCAAACTGTTCAGTACATTCAAGAAAACCAGGTTTCTATTTCAATTCTTATATAAGTCGGCGACGTTATATTTAAAATATATCCGGCAAATCAGTCGTCTGACGGATGAAATCGAAAAACAGCTGCACCGTTCGATGAAGAACGAGGGCCTGTTTCAACTTCTGGAACTGCAAAAAGCCCTGACTTATTTCAATGCATCGCTGCGTTCCAATGGCGTAGTAATGGAAAAGCTGCTGCGGCTGCGTTCCAATAACAATTTGCAGTATCTCATTAAAATGTTTGAAGAAGATGAAGATTTGCTGGAAGATGTTATCATTGAAAATAAACAGGCGCAGGAAATGGTTGAAATGTACAGCCGTATTCTGACTGGCATGGTTGAGACTTTTGCTTCAATTATTTCTAATAATTTGAACATGGTAATGAAATTTCTGGCCTCAATGACGATTATCATGGCGATACCAACCATGATATCCAGCTTTTTCGGCATGAATGTTGTTATTCCGATTGCCGAGAGTCACGGATTTCTTTATGTTTCAATGATTTCGCTGGCCTTAACTTCAGTCAGTGCGTTTGTTTTATGGAAGAAAAACATGTTTTAACGAATTTTTTGGTGATTGTAGGGATGAAGATGAGTGTTATGGTTGCTGCCCAGCTCAAGGCCGGTATTATTTTCGGCGATACGATCAATCATGAATATATTTATATGCCCGGGGGCGAAGTGGGGGTAGACAATCCGATCTGCGTAATGGAAACAGCCCACAGCCGCCAGGATATTGAACTTAAGCGAGCGGTGGAATTAATTCTGCGGTTGAGCTTAAAGCCGGCCAGACATCCCCGGTTTGGCCGGAAATCCTGCTAAAACAAAAAATGACTGCAAATGATGATCGACATTTTGGCCTTGGGTAGATAACGCAAGGCCTTGTTTTGTTTGAATGGGGTTTTTCCATTCCGTTCAATGAATTTGTCAAGATCGGGGTATAATTAGAAAGGGTGTAATTTTGACAAGTAAGGAGAAGCGCACGATGATTAAGACGGGATTGGAAATTGTCCGGCAGCATAAGGAGTATGAAGAAAAAATTGCCGAACTGTCTGATGCTGTAGTACGGCTTGAAGAATATAATTATACGAAAAGTATTCTGCGGGATGAGCTCAGTAAATTGCGGGCAGATTTGCAATTCTTAGAAGATACCCGCTTTAAGCCGCTGGATCCTATTGTTATCCATACTTCGCTACTGGGCGGAAAATCCTGAACCGGAACTTTACAAGCCGGGACGGGTGTTCTTAAATAGCAATTAAACCGGCACGCGCTCTATGGCTGCACCGATTTAGGGCGGTGTGCCGCACCGGAAATGAGTGAAAAACATGCAGCGTTGGGTTATTCATGTTGATATGGATGCGTTCTATGCAGCCGTTGAACAGCGGGATCATCGGGAACTGGCCGGAAAGCCGGTAATTGTTGGCGGTTTGGGCAGCCGCGGCGTTGTTTCCACCGCGTCTTATGAGGCGCGCGAATTTGGGGTACATTCGGCCATGCCAATGGCTGAGGCTCGCCGCCGGTGCCCGCAGGGGATTTTTCTGGCCGGAAGCCACGCCCGGTATAGTGAGGTTTCGGCCCGGATTATGACTGTGCTGTCAGGGTTCTCCCCCCTCATTGAACCGCTGGCGCTGGATGAAGCTTTTTTAGATGTCAGCGGCATGGAGCAGCTTTATCCGGATATATACCAGCTGGCTGCTGAAATTAAGCAGCGGATCAGGCAGACCGTTGGTCTGGTGGCATCTGTCGGGGCGGCTGAAAACAAATTTCTGGCAAAACTGGCTTCAGAGCTCAAAAAGCCGGACGGCCTGGTGGTTATCGCCCCGGGAAAAGCTTTGGGCGTGTTGGAAAGCATGCCTGTCAGCCGGCTATGGGGTGTTGGCGCTGCAACGAATAAAATTTTGCGGGAGCTGGGCATCACTACAATTGGTGAGCTGGCCCGGTTTGATTTAGCACTTCTCATTCAGCATTGCGGCAATATTGCCCAGCAGCTGCATGCTTTGGCTAACGGCCGGGACGTCCGGCTGGTTATCGCTGAACGTCCGCCTCAGTCCGTCGGCAAGGAGCTGACTTTTGCTGCTGATTTGACCGGGACGGACAGACTGAAAGCCGAATTGCTGGCGCTGGCCGAAAAAGTGGGCTGGCGCTTGCGCTGCTCGGGGTACAGCGGCCGGACAATTACGGTTAAAATAAGATACCGTTCGTTCCGGACAATTACCAGAAGCTGTACTTTATCGCAGTCAACAAACTTTGATGAAACTATTTATCTAACTGCCTGCATGATTTTTGACAAGTGCAGTCATACCGAGGGTATACGGCTGCTGGGCATTACGGTAAGCAGTCTGCAGTCCGGCGATCAACTGACGCTATTTGACGAAAGCGACAAACGGCGGGCTTTATATAGTACGGTTGACCGGCTGAAGTCGCGGTTTGGCGAGGCAATTATCACCAAAGCCCAATTGTTGCGCTAGTGTCTTGAAACTGCCCTGATTAACGGAAAATGCTGAAACGACGGCAATAGGCCGTCGTTTCAGGCGAAGAAACAGCTATGATTAGCGTTTGCATTCCGACTTGCATTCTTTGTCGTTCCGGAGCTGATTTTTAGCGGCTAACTCCTGGGAAAACTCCAGATTTACCTGATTAGCCTGGTCGTTTTTGGCGCATTTTTTGTCAATTTGACAATTGTTTTTCATCTGTTATCACCTCCGTTATTTAGTTTAACCATTGCGTTTGTTTACATAGCTGGCAATTTTTAATAGAAAGGATGGAAAAGGCATGATTAATAAGCAGCGTATGTTGGCGGAATTTTTGGATTTGCTGCGGATTCGTTGTTCGTCCAAGGCTGAGCGTGAAATTGGGGATTTGCTGAAGGAACGCTTGTCTCAATTGGGTTTAAGCGTTTTTGAGGATCAGGCCGGTTCGGAAATTGGCGGCGCCTGCGGCAATATTATCGGCTATTTGGCGGGAAACGTGGCAGGTAAGAGTATTATGCTGAGCGCGCATATGGATTGCGTAGAGCCCTGCGCCGGGGTTGAACCAGTGGTGCAGGATGGCCTGATTAAATCGGCGGGCAATACTATTTTAGGCGCTGATGATAAAGCCGGGGTTGCCGCTATTTTGGAAGGTCTGCGGGTGGTAATTGAAAATAAATTGCCGCACAGCGGCATCCAGGTGGTTTTTACGGTTTCCGAAGAAGCCGGCCTGGATGGCTCAAAGCATATCAGGCGGTCCGATTTAAAGGCCAGCCTGGGGTATGCCTTGGATTCCGGCGGGTCGCCGGGGCAGATTATTACCAAAGCGCCTGGGCAAAACAGTATTGACGTGATTATTTACGGTAAGACGGCTCATGCCGGCGTAGCGCCTGAGGAAGGGGTGAATGCCATTGTTATGGCCGGCAAGGCTTTAGCTGAACTTAGGCAGGGGCGCATCGACCATGAGACGACCGCCAATGTCGGCATGATATCCGGCGGTCAGGCGACCAACATTGTCCCTGACCGGGTCGAGTTAAAATGTGAAGCCCGCAGCCGCGATATTGGCAAACTGGCCGCCCAGACCGAGCATATGAAACATACTTTTGAACGGGTAGCGACGCAAAACGGGGGCCGGGCCCAGGTGGAGGTCCGTCATGCGTATGACCCTTTTGAACTGGCCGACGACTCCCCGGTGGTGGCTCTGGCGGTGAAAGCTGCCGGCAATATCGGCTTAAAAGCCGTACTGCAGGCTACCGGGGGCGGCAGTGACGCCAATTATTTTAATTTTTATGGTGTGCCGACCGCGGTTTTGGGCGTAGGTATGAGCAAAGTGCATACGGCTGAAGAATTTATTAAAGAAGAAGATCTGTATCATTCGGCTGAGCTGGTGGTTGCCATCATTTCAGCGGCAGTTGAATGAAATTACAGTAAACGGAAAAAGCCAGCGAGTTCTGACTGAACAGCTGGCTTTCCTTTGGTTGGTCAAGGCACTGGTAAGTATAAGACCTTCTTTAGCGGAAGCTGGCAAGCAGATAGTGTGCTTCCGTATCGGCGGCAGCGGCTTGTTTGTTTTTGGATTGCTGGTAGCGCTCCAACAGCAGTTCCAGCTCGTCATAGTACTGATTAGGGTTACCGCCGGTGCTTCGGCAGGAGTTTATAATGTGACAAAGCTCGGAAATTCTAAAGATCATTGTTTGTCTGCCAATTATGTTTTCCAAGGTAAGATCACTCCTCTAAAACTAATAATGCCCAGTTGCCGCAATCCGGGTCATCCAGGATTGCAGCTTAATAGACGATAACGCGTCTTATCTTATACTATGATGGTTTGCGAAAATGTGAAATACTTATTTACTAAAAATTTGGGAAAATAAACTTGCGGTGATTCTGCTAGTAAGGTACAGCCTGATCGGCCAACCGGGAAAGGTTTTTTGTTGTTAACGGCGAAGTTAATCGGTCAGGAACCTTGCTTTAAGTCCGGCAAACAAAAGTGACACAGGGGAGAGAACGATATTGTCAACGATTAATGCAATACTGATGGAACCGGGTAAAGACCTGGTTATCTGCCAATTATCCGCTGATATTGAGCAGCAAATTGAAGAAATAGCCGATATTCTGGCCGGAAATTTCGCCAGTACCCGCTTGTTTAATGTCGGCAACGGCGTTTCACTGCATATTTTTGTAAATGACCTGGCGGTACCGCTGGGTTTGACCGCCAACAGGCGGTTTCCCCACCCTGACGAACAGGAAATTATTTTTGGCAATGCCCTGTTTTTGGCTTTGGCGGATGAAGCGGGGGAAGAACAGGGCGCGCTCAATATTCCTGAAGATATCTGCCGGGTTTTTATTGAAAATTTAGAGCGGCATCTGGCCCGGTGCAGCGGCCAGGAGAAACCCGGACCTGAAGCTGAGATCTACACTGAGAACGCCGGTACGCCTGATGAGCGGAGTTTTAGATGGCAGGAAGTGGAATGTCCTGAGGCTGTGGATAAATTTATTGGCAGCGGCCGGGTGCGAATTGTTGATGACGGCCTTTGTGACACCATTGAAATCAATGGCCGCTATTTTAAGCAAATTACCGTGCCGGCCGCCCATAAATCACTGCAGTAGTTTTCTCCTGCGGCATTTGTCCGGCATCGCTGCAGCGTCTGTATGATAATAAAACAGGCGGCAAATACTATCCCTAAAAAAAGGGGGTTTGGCGATGCATGCAAATAGAGCCGAAGAAATCATGAAGTCGGCCGATGTCATTGGCGTCCAGTATCGCAATAACGCTGTGTGGATTGACAATATTGACAAAGGGCGCAATACCGCGTATGTTACTTATCTGGAGAAAGGCAATACCGTTCATGTGTCGATAGACCGGCTGGTGGAAACCGGTCCGGTCACCGGAAGGCAATGACCGGCAGCTAGCGAAGAGCCGTCTCTCCCGCCGAAAGGCTTGGAGGCGGCTCCCGTTGTTCCTTAGGGGCAATTCAGCTATAAGGCCTGTTTCAATCTTAGCAGCCGGCAGATGCGATAAAGCAGGTTGGTGTAGGCTCCGGAATTACGGAGCAATGCCTGCCGGATGGCTTTGTCCCTGCTGGTGGACAGTTTAGGATCAGACAGGTATAACGCCAGTAAGCCGCAGACAGCGGTAGTGGCAAAAGCGGGGTTAGGGGTGGACTGCGCCTGTTGCCGGGCTTGCCGGCTAAAAAAACTCAGTCTGTCGAGAATCTGCCGTTCATCCTGGTAGTAAGCAACGAAATTAAGGTCGCCGTTGGTCTGATCTTCAACTGCATCAATGAAATAATCCAGCAGGATATGCAGACCGCTGATCCAGGGGAAATAAGCAGCGGCGATATCCTCGGCGTCACGGGCGGTCAGGGCGGGATTGGCGGCGGCGGCGGGCAGCATAAACATGCCCAGGGTTGAGCCGGTGGCTGCCGCAAACTCCCATATTGTAAGTTCAGGATACTTGTTGATATGCTTATCGATCCATTCCCGCATTTTGATTTCCCTGATCGCCGGATCAAGGTGTTTATAGGTTTGAAGTTCACTGTATAGTCCGGCCAGTTTTAATGCCGCGGGCTTGGCTGCTTCATAGGCCGGCAGCTTAGTCAGCTCCTGCCGGCAGGTTTGAACCAGAGCGGTTAAATAGCCGCCATCCTGACTGTACGGATAATAACGATAGTAATCATGACCAGGCGACGCCGGGTCAAGCGCATCAGTGACTGCCAGATGCAATTGTCTGAATGACGCCTCGTCGGCAATTCCGGCCCGGTCGCAAAGATTATCCAAATAATCGCTGATTGTTTGCAGAGCGACGATCAGTCTGACAAAGTCTTTGGTGTTTACCCCGTCATATAAGCTGTATACGCTGCCGCCCTGGCAGTGAAATTTTTTGTCCCTGATGCTGGCTAAAGCCTGTTTTTTTAGTTCAGGGCCGGCGTTATTGTCGGCAAAATCGCGCCAATAGGACAGTTCCTGATCGACAACCGGCAAAACAACGGTAATCAGTTTGCCTACAAGGTTAAAGCCGGCCAATGTGTTGATTAGGGTCTTTACCATTTTTTATCCTCCGGTCTAGTATAAGTAGAACTCACATTAAAACTGTTTGTTGCTTCCGTCCCCGCAGGGCGAAAAAATCCACACTGTCTAATCCTAATTCACAACTTTGCCAAGACACTAGTATTGCTAATTATCGCTACTATTAGTATAGATGATCGGCGGGGTTATTGTCATCATTGACCTGTGTCAATCTGTAAATCAAGCAGGCAGCCGGTATCAGCCCGGCGAGATGAATGACTATTGTGGCAAGTGTGGCTTTAATGACGGGATTATCGAGGTTGAATATGATTATGAGGCGGCGGCAAAAGAGCTGGGGTATTTCCCAATGCGAAGGCTGCAGCCCAACTGCGCCGGCGTATTCGGGGAACCGGCCGGTTATGAAAAAGTGCGGCGTACAGTCGCCCCATAACGAACAAACAGCAGAGGCTGCGCCAATGGGGTGCAGCCTCTGCTGTTTGTTTGGCTGAAATACTCAGCGGCTATAACTCATAGTCAGGTTTGCGCCAGTGTCTTTTTTAAACCAGCGTTCCAGCTTAGTCCAGGTTTGCTGCGCCATTGGTATGGGTTCGTCGGCAAATAACAGCAAATGGGCCTGTCCGCCGGAAAAAACAGCCTCAATCTTTTTGACCAGCCCAATCTGGCTGGCATCGAGGGTTTCGGCGATCGCCAGCAGCAAGGCCAGTTTGCGGGCGGTTTGCCAGTCGTTCTCATCTAAAAACTCATGATAGACCCTGTGGTTGACGAATTTGGCGCTAGGCCGTTCATGCCAGCCGGCAATCACGGCGGTAAGCAGTTGTTCGCGATGCGTCAGTCCGAATAGTCTGGCGTTTTCAACCAAATAGGCGCTATGGCGGGGGTGATCGTAGTAATTTATCGTTATGCCGATATCGTGCAACAAAGCCGCAACTCTCAGCAGCTTTTGCTGGCGGGCGCTCAGAGCAAGCAAATCGGACCAGCCGTTAAACATGGCTGCGGCCAGATCGGCTACATGGCTGGCATGGCCGGTATGGCCTTTATAAAACAACAGCATATTGTTGGCGCTGTGCTCCAGGATATCCGGTAATATCCCCCCGCTGCTGCCCAAATAATGCTGAAAGAATACGCCTTCACGCACTCCGCAGCCGCTGATGATCAATTGGCTGCTCCGGGTAATATCAAACAGGCCTTTAACAATGCTTAAGCCGCCTAGAATAATATCAGCCCGCCCGTTGCTAAGCCCGGGCGTTTTCCGGCGCTGCGACAGCGTTTTTCGGGAAATTTCTTGCCAGAGGGCTGCAAAGGACAGCCAGCCCAGGCGATAATTATGGACTTTGGCAATTGGGTAGTTTTTCCGTTTCTGATCTATTTTGGCGATGTTTCTGGCTGTTCCTCCGGTGCCGATCAGCGGAATGGAGTTGTCTTTGAGCCAGGGGAGCTGCTCAAAGTGGCGCAGCATAAAAGCAATTGCGCTCTCCAGCTGCGAATCGGCGGCGTTGTTTTGCAAATTGAACTTTTCGGTCAGGTTAACCGAACCAAAAGGCAGGCTGACGGTTTGCTCGGCTTTACGGTTTTTGATCAGCGTAAGCTCGGTGCTGCCGCCGCCTAAGTCAAATAGAACCGCGTCCTGAATGTCGATGGTATTTGTTACTCCCAGATAACCCAAGGTTGCCTCGGCATCTCCGCAAATAATCTGTACATTAATTCCGGTCTCCTGCTCCACCTGCTGAATGAAAGCCGGGCCATTCCGGGCATTGCGTACGGCGGCGGTTGCGACTGCCAGGGTTATATCCACCTGCAGCAGCTCGATCATCCGGGCGAATATGGCTAATGTGTGAATTGCCCGCCGCATTGCCGCTGGCTGGAGCAGGCCGTCGCCGGCCATGCCTTCACTTAACCGTACGGCTTCTTTCTGGTGATAAGCCAGGTTATAAGCGCCATTATCGTCTATGTGCATGACGATTAACCGGGCTGAATTGGAACCTAGATCAATAATTGCTATTCGTTCTGGCCTCAACGCCTACAACTCCTTTCTAACGGACAGTATTCGCCATTTATTGTAATATCCTTTTCTCAGCAGCCTGAAAAATTACTCTTGCTGGCTGCCTCCGTTCAGTGTGGCCTGGATTTCGGCCAAATTGTTATGAAAAATTAACAAAGACTTAACAGGAATCAGGGCTGAGCAAGGTATTTCGGGGCGGGACTTTGCACTTTTTTAGCGAAAATATGCGAAGAGGTGAATTATATGTTGAAAGAGGCAACTTGCAATCTTTTTGCAGCAATACATTTAGGTTCGGAGCAAGTTGGCATTCAAATTGTTCAATACCGGAATATTGATGATATCAAGGTGGTTGACCAGGCTGCCCGCCAGGTGTCGCTTGGTGAAGAAACCTTTAAAAGCGGGCGTATCAGTTTTTTGGCGATCAACGAATTGTGCGAGTTATTGCAAGGCTACAAGCGGTTGCTGGCTGAATACGGTGTACGCGATTATCGCCTGGTTGCCACCACTGCGGTGCGTGAGGCGGTTAACCGGTATTATATCCTGGATCAAATTAAGGTAAAGACAGGCTTGCGGGTGGAGATTGTGGACATGCCGCAGGAAATTTTCTATAAATATGCCGCTGTGTTTAAAAATATCCAGGATCACGGTTTGACCAATACGCCTGACGGGCTGCTGTTTGTTGATATATCTTCAGGGGGCCTGGGTATTACCTTATATAAAAACGGCGCCCTAAAGTACCAGCAAAACATTCATATTGGTATATTGCGCATTAAAGAAAGTTTTGATAAATGGCAGCGGGAGTCCATGTATTTTCAGCAAGCCCTGTCAGAGTATATTTATAGTGCAATTAAGCCTGTTCAGCAGGCGCTGGAGCAATATGCGATCAAGTATCTGGTTTTATCCGGGCCAGAGACCAAGCTGCTGTTGAAGATACTGGGCTATGGTCTGAAGGATGGACTGGCCCTGGTTGAGCTGACTGACTTTTACAAGTTATACGATAAAGTTAAAAAATTAAATTTACCTCAGATCATCAAGACTTTTGAGCTAAGCGAAGCCAAAGCTGAAATGGTTTTGCCGACGATTGTGCTCTATAAGCAGATTCTTGGTTTAACTGACATTGACAAGATCGTCATTCCGGATGACCAGTTCATTGACGGTATCTGCTTATTGCATATTATGGAAAAAACCCGGGACAAATGGTCGGAGGTAATCGACCGTCAGATTATTAGTCTGGCCTGTTCCCTGGGCGCTAAGTACAAGTACGATTGCCGCCATGCGGACGCAGTTGCCGGCGCTGCTTTGCTGCTGTTTGACCATATGGCGAAAATTCACGGCCTTGGCCGGCGAGAGCGGCTGATGCTGCACACGGCGGGTATTTTGCATGATATCGGCAAGTTTGTCAGTTTGCGTCAGCATTATTCTTACTCTTATCAACTAATCGATTCTTCTGATATTATGGGTTTTTCAGAGATGGAAAAAAATATTATTGCCAATGTCGCACGATACCATTCTAAAATAACGCCGGTGAGCGACAACCTAAGTCTTGCCGGACTTACCGATCAGCAGCAGGTTACTGTGGGCAAATTGGCGGCGATTATTCGTTTGGCGGATGCAATTGACCGTGCGCACCGGCAAAAAAGCACCAGTCTTGCTATTGAACTAAAAGGAAATCAGATCACGATTAAGGTAAACACACAGGCGGATATCTCATTAGAAGAGTGGACTTTTCTTGATAAGGTTAAGTTTTTTGAAAGTGTTTTTGGAATTCGGGCGATTCTGACCAGGAGTGCGGAGGTAAGCTGATGTTTGATCAACAAGAGTATTTTATCAATCGCGAATTAAGCTGGCTAAAGTTTAACCAGCGGGTTCTGAATGAAGCGGCCGCAAAGGATGTGCCGCTGCTGGAGCGTCTCAGGTTTATTGCGATAACCAGTTCCAATTTGGATGAGTTTTTTATGATCAGAGTGGCAGGATTAAAGCAGCAGCAGGAAAGCGGCATGACCAAAGTGGATATTGCGGGCTTGACGGCGGGTGAACAGCTTAACCAGATTGCACAAGCGGCGCAGGACATGGTCAAGCTGCAATACCGTTATTTCAAAGCTGTGACGGGAAAGTTGGCAGAGCAGGGGATTTGTTTGAGCAGGCCGGCTGATTTATCGGACAAGGGCCGGGAGTGGGTTGAACACTATTTTAACAGTACCATATACCCTGTCATTACTCCTATGGCGTTGGATGCCAGCCATCCTTTTCCGTTTCTGGCCAACCGCTCATTAAATCTTGCCGTGGTGCTCTGCGGGCATGACGGCAAGGAAAGCTTTGCTGTGGTGCCGGTGCCCGGCGTACTGCCGAGAATTATCGAAGCGCCTGTTTACAGCCGGAGACGTTTTTTTGTCTTCCTGGAAGATATTATTATCCAATACTGTCAGCGCTTATTCCAGGGTCACCGGATTCGGTTTATTGTGCCATTCCGCATCACCCGGAATGCTGATTTATCGATTGATGAGGAGGATGCCAAAGATTTGCTGGCTGAAGTCGAAAAATCATTGCGGCTGCGCAAACGGGGCGAGGCTGTACGCCTGGAGCTTGGCCGCAGCAATGACAAAGATATTAAGCGCTTCCTCGTTGAACAGCTGAAAATAACCGGGGACGATGTTTATGAAACGGCCGGGCCGCTGGATTTAACCTGCATGATGAATTTTGCCGACCTGCCGGGCTGCGGCGATTTGCGCTACAAGCCGCTTAAACCGTTGCTGCCCGTTTGTCTTCAGGATAAAAAGGATATTTTTGCGGCAATTCGCCACGGCGATATATTGTTGCATCATCCGTATGAATCATTTGCGCCGGTTGTGGAATTTATTCAGTCGGCGGCCAATGATCCTGCGGTATTGGCCATTAAGCAGACCTTATACCGGGTCAGCGGCGATTCGCCCATTGTCCGGGCGCTGGCGCTGGCGGCTGAAAACGGAAAACAGGTTACGGTCATTGTGGAGCTGAAGGCGCGGTTTGATGAAGAAAAGAATATCCAGTGGGCCCGGCGCCTGGAAGAGGCCGGCTGTCATGTAGTATATGGTCTGGTGGGTTTAAAAACACATGCGAAAATAGCCCTCGTTGTCCGCCGGGAGAATGAGGGGATTAAGCGTTATGTTCATATGGGAACGGGAAATTACAATGACGCAACAGCCCGGATTTACACCGATCTGGGGTTGTTTACCTGCAGCGATCAATTCGGCATTGACGCTTCGGCTTTTTTAAATACTTTGTCAGGGTACTCCGATGCGCCTGTCTGGAACAAACTGGTCGTGGCGCCGCTGGGACTGCGGGACCGGCTATATCAATTGATTGACCGGGAAATTGATCTGGCGCGGGCAGGACAGCCGGCGCGCATCATCGCCAAAATGAATTCACTGATTGATAAACAAGTGATGATCAAGCTATACGAGGCTTCCAGCCAGGGCGTTAAAATTGACCTGATTATCCGCGGTATTTGCGGGTTAAGGCCCGGACTTGCAGGGATAAGCGATAATATCACGGTCCGGAGCATTGTGGGGCGGTTCCTGGAACATCACAGAATCTTTTTCTTTTCCAATGGCGGCGACGAAAAAATCTGGCTTTCCAGCTCCGACTGGATGCCCCGGAACCTGAATGACCGGGTGGAGCTGATGTTTCCTGTTGATGATGACCGTCATATTGAGCGGATTAGACTGATATTGGAAATTATGCTCAAAGACAATCAAAAAGCTTATCAAATGAAAAGTGACGGAACTTACCGGCGGGTTAGCAAAAAAGGCAAGTCTGTCAACAGCCAGGATGAACTGTACCTCCGCCTTCAGAAACTTACAGCCATGACCGGTTCAGCACAGGAACCGCGGATGCGGCCGCTGCTTCGCAAGGATCTTGTTTTTTAGCTCCAAAGCTTGGCTATGGATAAAAGCATATAGACTAAGCCGCCGGCGATCAGCGGTCCGACCGGTATTCCATTGAAAAAACACACGCCGGCAATTGTGCCGATGATGAGGGAGGTAACCACCTCCGGTGACTCTTTCATAAACCAGGCGCCGCGGCCGCCGGCCCAGGCGACAAAAATGCCGACGGCAATCGCGATCACTCCGGTAGTCGTTTTAAACACTTCAGCCATGTTGGCAAGCGTAATGCGGCCGGCTGCAACCGGCGCCAGTATGGCTATGGTTAAGATTGTCACTCCGATGGAGATTCCGTTTTGTTCCAATGGTTCAAACCAGGAGGTAAGGCCGAGTAGTTTAAGGAGCAATAGAACTGCTGCGGCAATGCCGACAGAGGAATTGTTGCCAAGTACGCCCAGGCAAAGAACAATCAATAGCGGTAGATAGTCCCAAGACATTTTCAATCATCTCCTGATAAGCGCTATACCCTAAAGGTACTCTTGCGCTAATTCTGTTTAAATTCCTCTTGCTTTGATTATTTCCTGCTTGATATAATATTATAATGTAGATTAAAGTTGCTAGCGTGTGTCACTTAAAAATTGATTAGAATGCGAAAAAAGACCGCATGATAAGCCAAATGCTTAGGTGACGTACGGTACTAGGCTGTTGCCGTTATCGGCGCAGTTGGACACTGCAATAGTTCTTCTAATATTTAAGGGGGTAAGTCCCATGAGCAAATTTGAACTTGGTTTGGGTAAAAAGACAGTAAGTCTTACCCTGCCTGACGAAAAAATAAGCAAAGTTATTGAGGGCAAGCCCTACCAGGCGATTACCGATATAGCGGCAGCGGCCCGGCAGGCGCTGCGAAATCCGATTGGCGTTCCGCCGTTGCGGGAAGTCGTTAAGGCCGGGGAAAAGGTTGTCCTTATTGCGAGCGATATCACCAGAGCCTGGCTTAAGCATGATCAGTTTTTGCCTTATCTTTTAGACGAGCTTAATGCAGCCGGAATTCCTGATGCCGATATCTCGCTGATTGTTGCTTTAGGAGCGCATCGTTATCATACTGATGCTGAGAATATTAGCGTGTACGGTCAGGAGGTGGTAAGGCGGATTAATATTATTCAAAGTCATGCACCGGTGGAGGAGGACTTTGTCGATATTGGCACTACCAGCCGGGGCGTGCCGGTGAGACTCAACAAAGCAGTGGTAAACGCCGACAGGGTGATATTAACCGGCGGCATTGTATATCATTTAATGGCGGGCTTTGGCGGCGGCCGCAAAAGTATCGTACCGGGAGTTGCCAGCTATCCGACGATTCAGGGAAATCATAGTTTTTGCCTGCATGAACAGCCTGGCCAAGGCATCAGCCCGGTCAGCGGCTCCGGCAGGCTGAAAGGCAATCACATGCATGAGGATATGCTGGAAATGGCTGAACTGCTTAAGCCGGATTTCCTGTTTAACGTTGTGCTGGACGCCGAGGGCAATTTTGCCCGTTTTGTGGCCGGGCACTGGCTGGAAGCCTGGCAGGAGGGCTGCAAGACAACTGCTGAAATATTCGGCGTTGCAATAGATGAGCAAGCCGATTTGGTTATTGCTTCGGCTGGCGGCTTTCCGAAAGATATTAATTTGTACCAGGGGTCAAAAACCGTTGATAACGCTGTATTGGCTTGTAAAGATGACGGCGTGGTTATCCTATTGCTGGAGTGCGCCGATATTGCCGAGCCCCCTGACTTTAGCGACTGGTTCAATTACGAGAATTTACAGGAGCGCGAACAGGCGTTGCGGGAAGGCTTTACAGTGCCGGGCTTTGTTGCCCTAAAGCTGGGACTAATGGCGCAAAAAATTCCGCATATTGTAGTGACGCTGCCGGAAAATAGAGATTTTATTGAAAAGGCGGGCATGACTCCGGTAACTACCATTGAGGAAGCAATCGCCTTAGCTGAGGACAAGCTTGGCCGGTCTGAATATAAAATTATTGTGATGCCTCATGCAGCCAATACCGTACCAATACTGAAGACCCCAAATCTTTAACAGGAAAGGCGTTGACAAGATGGAGCAGTTGTACCGCGTTGCCGTTCATTATAAAAATGACAATGGCTTTATTGAATACGAGCCGGTTAGTAGAAAACTTCATGTTTTGCTGCAAGATGAAGTGAAACGATGTGAAGTTGAAAACTTCTTAACAACAGAGCATTGGATCAATGCGCCGCAGAATACGATCAAAGATTTTACCAGCAGATTAGTCCGGCCGACGGAAAGTCTTAGTAATCTCGAACTGGGATTGTCCAGGCTGTGGCAGAATACTGGCGTCCATGTTGACTGGAGCAGACCGGCTTAAGTTATTTAAAGTCTAATCCCACCAAGTGGGATTAGACTTTTTTGCGAGCGGGTGATCTAATGAGCTGTCAGAAATTTAAGCTGTTTAAGGCGTGTTGTAAGTGCATAAGTAAAGGAGGAGTTAAATGCAGAGTAAGTTTTTTATCAGATTTGCACCCGGTATTATTATCACAGCGGTGATTGTTTTGCATTTAACTGGCTTTATGGCTGAAAAGTATTTAATTCAGGCCGCTTCACTGACGATATGGCTGGTAGTTGCAATTGTTGATGTATTGTTGGGCTGTAAATGCGGCCGCTTAATTCAGGAATTGTACAAAGGCCGTTTTCAGGACAGTCTGACAGGCTTAAACAACCGGGAGTTTTTTTATTTGTTTCTGCGGGATATGCTGGCCCAAAAGCGGGCTGCAGGCCGTATCGCTTTAATTATGATCGATATAGATGATTTTAAACAGGTAAATGACTGCTACGGACATATTGCCGGCGACAAAGTTCTCCGGATGGTTGCCGATGGTTTTCGCAAGCATATAAGAAGCAGCGATGTGGCTGTAAGGTGGGGCGGTGAAGAATTTGTCATACTGCTTCCGGATACAAGTATCGAGGGCGCGCATTTACTTGCTGAAAGATTGCGCAGATATGTGGAAAAGCAGGAATTTGTGTATAAAGGCCGGCGGCTGCAAATTACAATAAGTCTGGGGGTGGCAACTGTCGATAAAGTTGTCGCCATAGATGCTTTAATTGAATTGGCTGACAAAGCTTTATATAAGGCTAAGGTCGAAAAAAATATTGTAAGTGTATGTTGTTGAAAAAGTCGGTTAACAACTTTATTCGTCTTTTTTGTTATAAAAAAGCGATGTTATCCACATTTTTATTCACAAGGAGCCAAAAACTGTGGATAACATCGTGATTTTCCAGCGTAATCGGCATTCTCCATGTGAATTGATTGTTAAAAGGATACAGTTGCTTTGTGGATAATTGCAAAAATCGTAAAAGATTTAAAAAATATTTACATAAATAAGCTTGACTATGATAGGTGATTTATGATATTATATTTTTTGTCGGCAGAAAGATGTTGCTATTATAATGACTCCGTAGCTCAGCTGGATAGAGCGTTTGACTACGAATCAAAAGGCCGCAGGTTCGAATCCTGCCGGGGTCACCATAGATATCTCAAAGGTTTTACGATACTTTCGTAAAGCCTTTTTTGTCGTTTTTATAGCAGTTTTACAACAACCGTACAACAACGCGGTTGTAACTGCATTTTCTAAACGGTCAATGAAGTGGTGTTTCATGATCGGTTGGGGCGGTCGGAAAGGAAGAATTGAGCCACGAGGCGATTTTTTCCTGGCCGCCGGATATCCTGTGGGTGTAGACATTGAGCAGCATATGGGTTGTGCTGTGGCCCAGCCGGTACTGGGCGTCCTTGATGCTGACGCCGTTGGCCGAGAGCCGGCTGGCGTGGTCGTGCCGGAGTTTATGAAACGTGATGTCGATGCCGGCCGCTTTGGCCAGGCATTTGAATTGTTTTGACCAACTGCGCGGGTCCTGCAGGTTGCCGCAGGGGCCGGGGATTTTCCCTTGAACCACAGGCGGCCGCCACCCGGCCGCCTGTTTTTTACCTCCGGCGCTTGCCGCAGGGATAGAGCAGTTTTCGTATCCACCGGTCAACCAGGGACGACTTTGTCCTTGTCTTCGGCCTTTAAGGCCGCCACAATCTTTTCAATGACGGCCCGCTCGGCCGGCGGCAGGCCGGCAATGTCGCGGGCCAGGTCGGTGACGTCGGCCGGCAGCGCCAGCACGCCGGCATCGACGCCAAGTAAGTGGTCGGTCGAGACTTTCAGAATGACGGCCAGCTTGACCAGCGTTTCGCCGTCCGGCTCGGTCCGTCCCCGCTCCCAGCCGGCCACGGTGGACTGATTGCCGGCACCGATCAGTTCCGACAGGGCGGCCTGGGACAGGTGGAGCCGTTCGCGGGCGGCGCGGATGCGCTTTCCTATTTCTTTGCTCATGTTTTTTCACACACCATCACATTTGATTTGCACACACTATCAAAAGAGCTGCTACCCACATTGTAATTGTTAAAGTGCGATTTGTAAATATAAAAGTGAGAAATGTATTGAAAAATTATCAAAGGGCTGCTATGATTATTACATAATGCAATATTAAATTGCGTTAATTCACTGGGGGGAGGAGAGATGCTCTATGACAAACACCAAGCTGGTGGTCACGGTCAAGGAGTTTGCGGCCATGACCGGCATTGGCCAGAACCGGGTGCGGGAGTTTTGCTACCTGCCGGATTTTCCGGCGTCCAAGGAGGGGAACCGTTTTATCATTCATGTGAAGGCCGCCAATGAGTGGCTGCGGCGGCGGGCCAGCGCCAAGACGGGCGTGAATACGGCCGGTCTGAAACGTTTCCTGCCGTGAAGCCGGGACGCCGGGACCAGGAATTTCACCGGTGGATGTGGGCGGGACCGTGAATTACATTGTCGAGCTCAACGGGTTCTACGCTGTCGAGCGAGGCCCAGGCGCTGTGGGGCGTGCTGATGCATCTGTTCAACCGGGCCGGCTGGCCGCCGCGGCTGACGGTGGCCGCCAGCACGCTGCTGGGGTTTCTGGGCTACAGCTACACGACGCTGTCCAGGGCCCGCGGCGAGCTGGTGGCGGCCGGGCTGCTCATTCATACGCCCCGCCCCGGCCGGTCAGCTCCTTGGTATGAACTGCGGTCAATTCAGAGCAAGCCTGTGGTCTGTGGATAACCCTGTGGATAAGCCGCGCTTGCCGCTGGTGAGGTCCTTTTGCCAACCATAGTGGTTGGCAACCCGGTTACATTAACTAAACGTAAACTTATGTATAAACGTAAACCAAACATAGTAGTAGGGCCGGTGAAGATGTGCATAACAAGGGGAGGGAGGCATTGAACAAGGTCTTTCTGGCGGGAAGATTGTCCCCGGAGCTGGATATGCGGGTTACCGTGAGCGGCAAGGCGGTCTGCTCCTTTTCGCTGACGGTGGCGTTTAGAACCAGGGTGCGGGAGGAAACCGACGCCATTGACTGCGTGGCCTGGGATGCGCTGGCCGAACTGATTGGCCAGGAGGGCGGGGACGGCCGCCGGGTGGCGATTGAGGGCCGGCTGCACAGCCGGCAATGGGAAAGCGCGGACGGTCAGCGCAAGAAGGTGACCGAGGTCGTAGTCCGGGACATCGAGTTTCTGGACAAGCCGGGATAAGGCCCGGACAATTGGCGCCGGCGGTTCTCTTTCCCCTCCCGGTTCACGGGAGGGGCCAAGGGTGGGTCTGCTAACCAAGGAGCCGGGGCGACGCTCCGCGGCAGCGGTGGTGGACGTCCAGCATTCACGCCAACAGCGCCGCCAGCCCTGCTGCCCAGGGTACGGAGGTCTATCATTATCCGGGCAGCAGCGAAGGCAAACGGCTGGCGGCCCTGCTGCAGGCCCGGCTGGTGGCCGAGCTGGGAACGGCCGACCGCGGCGTCAAGGCCGCCAATTTCCAGGTGCTGCGGCAAACCGGCTGCCCGGCGGCGCTGGTGGAGGTGGCTTTTCTCTCCCATGCGGACGAGCGGCGGCTGATGTGCGGTTATGCCGGGCAGTTGGCGGCGGCCGTGGCCATGACTGAGGCATTAGGTGAATATGCGGCCAGTAGCAGCCAATAGGTGATCACACATTACGCCAACCAACGCCTGCTTGCTATAAATCCTGCATTCCCGCTAAGGGGATGCAGGATTTATGTTTTATCTGGACGTTAGGTTATTCATCCAGAAATTTTCTCATATTCTCTGGGAAGCGGTGGCCGAAGGCTTTTAGTTTTTCCAGT
>NZ_FNHB01000012.1 GCF_900104455.1 Dendrosporobacter quercicolus | reverse complement strand
CTGGCGGAAGCCGCCGCCATGAATGCGGCCGCCTGCCGGACAGTCGCGGAGTGATGTGTTAACCACAGAGGACACGGAGTACACAGAGTGGAACAAAAATATTACCCTAATGCTTTGGTGAACCCTCCGTGACCTCTGTGTACTCTGTGGTTAAAAATATTTCCCCCACCGGTTTTACGCAAAAAAACAGACTTCCGTGAGAGGAAGTCTGTTTAAATCTACCAGGCGCTGTTTACCAGTGAAGTGTCGGCAGCGCGCGGATTAAGTTTTTTCGGCTTGACCGGCTCACAGCTTGACATGTGTTTATAGACAAACTGCGTATCAATGTCACCGGTACAGAAGTGCGGATTAGACAGCACCCTTTGGTGAAACGGAATGGTGGTTTTAATGCCGGTAATTCTGAATTCATTCAGTGCGCGTATCATGATCTTAATTGCATCGCCACGGGTCCGGCCATGGGCAATGACCTTGGCAATCATGGAGTCGTAATACGGCTCAACGGCTAAACCGGCGCAAACGCCGCTGTCAATGCGGACCCGGGGACCACCGGGTTCGTGATAAAATTCTATTTGACCCGGCGCCGGCAGGAAATGATTTTCCGGATCTTCAGCATTAATCCGGCACTCAATGGCATGGCCGAGATACTGAATATCCTCCTGACGTTTATTGAGCGGCTCACCGGCGGCAATCCTAATTTGCCGGCGAACAAGATCAATTCCGGTGATTGTTTCGGTAATTGCATGTTCAACCTGAATGCGGGGATTAATTTCCATAAAGTAAAATTTACCGCTTTTTACATCCATTAAAAATTCAACAGTGCCTACATTCGTATAATGAACGCTTTTGGCGGCCCGGATGGCCAGAGCGCCAACTTTGTGCCGCATTTCCGAAGTCAAAGCGCTGGATGGCGCTTCCTCCAGGATTTTCTGATTACGGCGCTGCAGTGAACATTCCCGTTCGCCAAGGTGCAAAATATTGCCAAAATTATCAGCCATAATCTGAACTTCAATATGACGGGACTGGGAAATATAATTTTCGAAGTAAAATGCGGCTTTGGTAACATCGACCTTGTGCAGGGCGGTTTCCAAATCCTGTCTGGTATTGATGACAAACATTGATTTGCCGCCCCCGCCGGAAACCGGCTTTAAAATGACCGGATAGCCAAGCTCTTCGGCGAACTGGTAAGCTTCTTCATTGTTTTTAATCGGATTTGTCCCTTTGGTCATTGGCAAGCCGGCAGCTTTCATGGCCGCGCGGGCTGCATCTTTGTTGCCTACTTTACGAATGGTTTCAGACCGGGGACCTACCCAGATGAAGCCTGAATTAGTTACCAGATCGGCAAAGTCAGCGTTTTCCGACAGAAAGCCGTAGCCAGGATGAATGGCCTCAGCTTTGGTAGCTGTGGCTGCTGCAAGGATTGCTTCCATATTTAAGTAGCTTTGTGCTGCGTCCGCCGGCCCAATATGATAGGCATAATCCGCTAACTGTACATGCAGGGCATGCTCGTCAACATCAGAATAGACAGCAACAGTTTCAATCCCCAGTTCCTGGCAGGCCCGGATGATTCGGACAGCAATTTCGCCTCGATTAGCGATAAGGAGTCTTTTGAACATCGGTGTAGACCTCCCATTTACAATTGTTTTTGTAGAAAAATAACTATACAATTAGATTCTAACGAGGTACATTATATTACAGGATTGTACATTAGACAATGCCTTTTGTTAAAGTATACACAGGCGCCGCCCGTTTGCGGAAGTATTCCGTTATATTACGGTAAAACCGGGGCAGCTTTAACCTGGGTAACAAAAATTCAGCTGGTTTAAATCCAACTGAAAGCAGCGATTTATTGTGCAATTAGGCTTTGAATAATGTGTGATTATTATAACATTCTTTGTCGGATTTATCAATAGCATTAAAGAAACGGAGGCTTGGCATGACAGACGAGTTACAGGAAAAGCTGCAGCTGCTGCCCGATAAGCCCGGCGTGTACCTGATGAAAGATGCACAGGGGCGGATTATCTATGTTGGTAAAGCCATTAACCTGAGAAACCGGGTCCGGTCTTACTTTCAATCAAGCCGGAATCTTTCGCCAAAGGTTCAGGCGCTGGTTGCCAGGATTATTGATTTGGAATATATTGTTACGGCATCTGAAATTGAGGCTTTAATTTTAGAATGCAATCTTATCAAAAAGCATCACCCCAAATATAACATAAGTTTACGGGATGACAAAAGTTATCCTTATATAAAAGTAACCAGTGAAGATTATCCCAGAGTGTTTGCCACCCGCAAAGTGTTAAAGGACGGGGCGCGTTATTTTGGTCCTTATACCAGCGCCGGCGCAGTCCATGAGACGCTCCGGCTGCTGAAAAAATTATTCCCGCTGCGCAGCTGCCGGAAGCTTGATGCGCAGCGCCCCTGTCTGGAATATCATATCAAGCGGTGCCTGGCTCCTTGCTCCGGTCAGGTTAAGGTAGAAGAATATCAGGCAATGATCAAAGCGGTGTGTCTGTTTCTGGAAGGGCGAAGTGACGCCCTGGCGCGGAATTTGCGCCAGCGGATGGACCAGGCTGCCGGACAGCTGCAGTTTGAGCTGGCAGCCAAACTTAGGGATCAACTGACTGCTGTGGAAAAGATTACGGAAAAGCAAAACATTGTCACCGGCTCAGGCGACCAGGATGCCATTGGCTTAGCCCGCACCGCACTGGGCAATTGCGTGCAGGTGTTTTTCATTCGCAGCGGTAAAATGGTAGGCCGGGATCACTTTTTATTATCCGGCGGCGAGGATGAAACCGATGAGGCTATGCTTACGGCATTTATCAAACAATATTACAACCAGGCGGCTTTTATCCCCCGCGAAATATTGTTGCCGCTGGATTTAGCCGAACAGCAGCTGCTGGCGGACTGGTTAACCGGCAGTAAAGGCAGCCGGGTGGCAGTTGAAACGCCTAAACGCGGGACAAAAAAAGATATTGTCCATATGGCGACCGACAATGCGGCGATTGTACTGGAAGAGCAGGCCGGCAAGATCCAGTCCCGCAATGAACAGACCGAAGGCGCGGTCAGGGAACTGGGACAGTACCTCGGACTGCTTCAGCCGCCGGAACGGATGGAATGCTTTGACATATCCCATATTCAAGGCTCGGAGACTGTGGCCTCCATGGTGGTATTTGAAGGCGGCCTGCCAAAAAAATCCGACTACCGGCGGTTTAAGCTGAGAACAGTGGAAGGTAAACCCGATGATTTCAAGTCGATGCAGGAGGTGGTGCACCGCCGGTACCGCGAGGCAGCCGAGCCATTGCCTGATCTGATCATTATTGACGGCGGCAAAGGACAGCTCAGCTCGGCTCTGGAAGTTATTCGCGGCGTTGGTCTGCATGAGATTCCGGTCATCGGCCTGGCAAAAGAGTTTGAGCATATCTTCCGGGAAGGCTCCGGCGAGCCGCTGATTTTGCCGCGCCATTCACAGGCTCTGTACCTTATTCAGCGGATTCGGGATGAAGCGCACCGGTTTGCCATTACTTATCACCGTAAGCTGCGGGCTAAGCGTAATCTGGTGTCGGTGCTTGATCATGTCAGCGGTATCGGCGCCAAACGCCGCAAAGCATTATGGGAAGCCTTCGGCAGTTTGAGTAAAATGAAAGAGGCCTCAGCCGAGGAACTGGCGGCGGTGCCGGGCATGAATTTACCGGCAGCGCAGGCGGTGTATGAATTTTTCCGCCGCCGGCCCTAACCTTGCCTCTCAATCTAACCCGGTCAAGGTACTGGATTGGCATGAAAAAACGAAAGATGGTATAATAATAGCGGTGTTTACTTATCCTGGGACGAGCGGAAAGTTACAGGCATAGGTAAAAGCCGGCGGCTCCCGCTGCCATTCAGGCTTCGGCGCAAGCCGGGCTTTCCAATACATATTTGGAGGTGTTTGATTTGAAAGGTTGGATTATTGCCGGCGTCGTCGCGGCGCTGCTCGTTGTTATGGGGATCAGTGGTTATAATAATTTGATCACGCTCAATGAAAGTATTAACGGTAAATGGGCCCAGGTCGAAAATCAGCTGCAGCGGCGGGCCGATTTAATACCAAATCTTGTGTCCACGGTTAAAGGCTATGCCGCTCACGAACAGGCAGCCATTCAGGCGGTGGCCGACGCCAGGGCAAAATTGGCCGGCGCCCAGGGACCGGCAGCCAAAGGGGAAGCTAATTCCGAACTAAATGGCGCATTAAGCCGTCTGCTGGTTGTGGCTGAAAACTACCCTAATTTAAAGGCTGATCAAAATTTCCGGGCCTTGCAGGATGAACTGGCCGGTTCGGAAAACCGTCTGGCGGTAGCCCGCAGGGATTATAATGACGCCGTCCAGATGTACAATACTAAAATTCGTTCTTTCCCGTCCAGCCTTTACGCCGGTATGCTGGGGTTTGGCGCTAAGGAATACTTCAAAGTAGAAGAAGCTGCGAAACAAACGCCTCAGGTTCAGTTTTAAATTTGCAGGCCATTTCATGAAATTAACTTGACTGCAAGCGTGCAAGGGGGCTTTATATGAAAAAATGGCTGGCCTGGCTGGTACTTATCGGGTGTTTCGTTTTTGGCGCGGCCGCGGGGGCTGAGCCGAGTATCCCTTCAGCGCCGACCAGCAGTATTTATATTCAGGATTATGCCGGGGTTGTATCGGCTGACAGTAAAAAGCGAATCAATGAGCTTGGCAGTCAGCTGGCGGCCAAAACCAAAGCGCAGATTGTCGTGGTGACGGTAAAGACGTTAGGTGAGACTCCGCTTGAGGACTATGCCCTGGCGATTTTGCGCCAATGGGGAATTGGCGATAAAACGCTGAATAACGGCGTGCTGCTGTTGGTGGCGGTAGAGGACCGTAAATCCCGGATTGAGGTTGGCTATGGACTGGAAGGGGCGCTGCCTGATGCCAGAACCGGTCAAATCCAGGATGAGTATATGTTGTCTTACTTCAGGCAGGGCAACTATGACCAGGGAATAATGAACGGCTATTTGGCTGTAGCCGGAGTCGTAGCCAAGGAATATAACCTGGAGCTGAGAACAGCCGCTCAGCCGGCGGCCAAAACCCAGGCGACGGCTGAGCAGTCCTGGTGGGATGCCTTGCCCTGGTGGATGCAGCTGGCGGTTGGCGCCGGCGTGTTGCTGTTGTTTGTCGTTGACTGGCTGTTTTTCGGCGGCAGCATTACCTGGCTGCTGCTGTCCTTGCTTCGCTCCCGCGGCGGCGGAGGCGGCGGCGGCCGGGGCGGATATGGCGGTGGTTCCGGCGGCGGCGGCGGCTCCAGCCGCGGCTGGTAAAGCGATTAGAATGCAGCTAGCCTGTTCATCACAGGCTAGCTTTTTTTAATTAAATTAATGATAAAACTGGTTTTTTTTGCTCAGATAGGTTATGATTAGATTGTGCATAATTTCACGATTGCAATAACAACCAGCTAATTTTATTTAACCGGAGAAAGGCGGTGTAAATGATGAGCAGGCGCTGTATAACCTGATTTTTCCGAAATTTCAAAAAACAATTCAGGGGAGTGAGCGATATGTTTCGAGAAGATGGAAGCTCGATTATGCTGAATGAAATTAATCAGGATTTTGTACCGGAGCTTTTTATTCAGTATTTAAATTGTTCAGGCCGGGTAACGTTCAGGCATACTGAAACTGAAGAGCGTTTGGAAATAGATTTAGCTACCGTTGATGCTGTGCAAATGATTGCCAAACGCTTTGGGATCAGACCGGTGCACCAGTATTGATCAGGCTGTAAGTTGAAAAGCTTCGCTTAAGCAGGCCAAAGTGCTTAAGCGAAGCTTTTTGACAGCCGGGGATTGTTCGCCTATTGCTGTAAAGTCAGTTGATTAAGCAAATAAATAAGGTAATTTGGAAAAATGGTAAAATGGAAAATTAGTATTGAATAAGATTATTTATGCGTGTTAAAATATACAGGTAAATTGAAAATTAGGGAGTGATTATGTAATGGAAAAGTGGACTTGTGTTGTTTGCGGCTATGTTTATGATGAAGAAGCCGGTGATCCGGATAGCGGCATTGCCCCTGGTACTAAGTTTGAAGATATTCCCGAAGACTGGGTCTGTCCTGTCTGTGGCGTAGGAAAAGATCAGTTTGAAAAAACTGAGTAAATAGCTATCATACAATAAAACCTCCGGATGGCCGGAGGTTTTATTGTATGATACAGAAAGTGCAAGCAGTGGCGCGCACTTTTTTAGTGTTCAATTTTATGCAAGTGGGGCAGCCAATTGCGGTTAAGCATGAGTTGCAGCAGCCGATAGTCCCAGTCCAGCCCGGCGTCCAGCATTTTTCGGTACATTAACGCAACTTCAAGCTGATAGGATTGGTGTAAGGCGGTAAGCAAAGCGACCTGCGCGGCTTTGGCCATATTGCCGATGGTAATGGCAATTTCGCCATCGCTTAAACGTCCGTCATCGGGAATATTAAGATCAGTTTTGTGCAGCGTCCGTTGCTTAAACGACAGTGACGGCAAGTGTCCCCCACTGTCTTGCAGCAGGTGTTCCGATTGGCCGATAATGGTTTTGGTATGGCGGTCAATCGCTTCTTTGATAAGTTCTTTTAGATTGCTGTCCTGGGCATGGTTGTACATAACCTCCAAAGCTGCTATATTATAGCGACCCTGGGCAATAACCCCGTAAAGACCGGCGGCTTCAAGATAGTTAAGCGGTTCTTTATCAAAGAATTGATTAAAAACCAGACGGGTTTCGGAATTTACTTTATCAACGATAGACATTCACAGGCCTCCCTTAGCAAAATTTGAATTGAAATCATTTTATAGGATTACCAGTAAAATGATTTTGATACATAACATAAGGACGGTTCTTAATCTGCAGGGTGAACTTAGTCGAACATTTCATATTGCTTTTTAAGCAACTATTTGTTATAGTAGTAATTGGGTAATTTTATTGTATTTTATACAGTTAACAGGACTAGTCTGGGTAATTATTTAACTAATTAAATTAATCTTAGTTTTATTACTTTTTTAAATATCCAGTTTTGTTGATGAGAAGATGCGAAAGGCTGTTTTTTTTTGGATAAAGTTGGTCAAGCCAGGGCATCTCTTTAATAAAAGGAGGGTATATCATTATGAAAGTTACTGTTGTTGGTGCTGGTAATGTAGGCGCAACTTGTGCTAATGTGCTTGCACAAAAGGAAATTGCAAGCGAAGTGGTACTGCTGGATATCAAAGAAGGTGTCGCCGAAGGCAAGGCAATGGATATGATGCAGACATCTCATATGCTGGGCTTTGACAGCACAGTGATTGGCAGCACAAATGATTACAGCAAAACTGCCGGTTCAGCAGTCGTTGTCATTACTTCAGGCCTTCCCCGCAAGCCTGGTATGAGCCGTGAAGATCTGATCGGCACAAATGCCGGCATTGTGAAAAGTGTTGTTGACAACATATTGAAATATTCACCAGACACGATTTTTGTCATTATCTCCAACCCGATGGATACGATGACCTATCTTGCCCTGAAAGCAAGCGGCGTAGCGAAAAACCGGATTATCGGCATGGGCGGAATGCTGGACAGCAATCGTTTCAAATATTATCTGAGTCAGGCGCTGGGCGTTACTCCGACAGATGTTCAAGGCCTGGTGATTGGCGGTCATGGCGATACCACAATGATTCCTCTGACCCGGTTTGCTACCTATAACGGCATTCCTGTGTCCGAATTGTTGTCAGCTGAAACTCTGCAAAAAGTGGTTGCCGATACGATGGTGGGCGGCGCTACATTAACTAAACTGCTGGGTACCTCGGCTTGGTATGCTCCCGGCGCGGCCGGTGCGACGGTTGTCGAAGCCATTGTACGGGACGAGAAGAAAGTAATTACTTCCTGCGTATACCTTGAAGGCGAGTACGGTCAGAAAGATATTTGCATCGGCGTACCGGTCGTCATTGGTAAAGATGGCGTGGAAAAAATCATCGATTTTAAACTTAATGCTGAAGAACAGGCTTTGTTTAACAAAAGTGCTGATGCTGTGCGCGGTATGAACAACATATTGTCTGATATGAAACTGGTTTAACCCTATAAGGTTCATTTGAGGCAGCTCTTATTCTGAGCTGCCTTTTTATTTTCGTTGAATCCTCCGCCGGGTTAAGCTGATCCATGTTTCATGGCAGGAGAAATTTTTTATTTACAGAATTAACGAAATGCAACTCGTAAAATTACAGGATGAATTTCACGGGCTTACTGCCCGGCAAGCGGAGGCGCAGCACCTGCCGGACATAGATACACCCGGCTGAGCGAAAAAAGACCGTATGCTAATCTCAAAATTTAAGTGCGCATGGTACTAGTTAAAGAGGAGGCGTGAACTATGGATTTACAAACAGTTCGTAAGACCGCCCGGGAAAAACTGGGGGGCGTATGCCGTGTGTGTCCTGTGTGCGATGGCGTGATTTGCGCCGGGGAAGTGCCTGGTATGGGCGGCGTGGGAACAGGGACGGCATTCAGGAATAATATTCAGGCTTTGGCCGGGTTTAAGCTTAATTTGCGGACTGTCCATCATGTATCGCAGCCTAAACTGGCTTGTACCATCCTCGGAATAAAGCTTTCCGCGCCGGTGATTGGGGCGGCCATCGGCGGAATAGCGCTCAACCTGAATGCAGCTATGAACGAGCGGGAATACACCGGAGCAATTGTGTCGGGCTGTAGCCGGGCCGGCATCATTGGCATGACCGGCGATGGTCCTAAACCGGAGTTTTTCGCCGCCGGGCTGGAGGCCGTTCGCGCCGGCGGGGGACAGGGAATTCCAGTCATTAAGCCGCGGGAGACGGGGCTGATTGTTGAAATGGCCAATCAGGCCGCCGCTGCCGGCGCTCCGGCTTTCGGCATCGATATTGACGCCGCCGCCCTGATGAATATGACCAATGCCGGTCAGCCTGTGGGACCTAAGACGCCGGCTGACCTGGAATATATAAAAAAACATACCCGAATACCGTTTATCGTCAAAGGAATTATGACTGTTGATGAAGCCGAAGCCTGTTGTACGGCCGGTGCTGATGCCATTGTCGTTTCCAATCATGGCGGGCGGGCGCTGGATCATACGCCCGGGACGGCGGAGGTATTGCCGTATATTGCCGAAGCAGTCGGCGAGCGGTTAACAGTGCTGGCCGATGGCGGCGTTCGCAGCGGCGCGGATGTTTTAAAAATGCTGGCCTTAGGGGCACGGGCAGTACTGGTTGGCCGGCCCTTCGCTCTTGGGGCAATTGGCGCCGGTGATCAAGGAGTGACATTAATTGCCAATAAGCTCATTGCTGAGCTGCAGGCGGCAATGATCCTTACGGGGACCGCTGACATTAATACTGTTTCGGAGGAAACCATATGGTAGCGCTGACGGAATTATGCAAATCATTTTTTCTTACGGATTGGGGGCATGTTGCGGCTGTCTGGTCAGACCAGGGACTCTGGGAGCTTAGTTTTCCCCAACCGGCGATTGAGCTTGCCGTCGCCGGTCTTAGTACGGCGGCTGTCAGGCAACTGCCGGATTTGACGGATCACTGTCCGGAGGACGCTTTGCAGGACGAGCTGCGGATCTATTTCCGCGGGTATAGCGTTCCTTTTACCGTCCCGGTGGATTGGCGCGGCTACAGCCCGTTTCAGGCTGCTGTACTCAAACATACGGCCCGGATCGCCTACGGCCGGATGCAGTCTTATGGCGAAGTGGCCCTGGCTATCGGCAAACCCAAAGCTGCCCGGGCAGTTGGCGGCGCTTTGCATATCAACCGCACGCCAATTGTGGTGCCCTGCCACCGGGTGGTAGGCAAAAACGGCGCGTTAACCGGATTTGGCGGCGGCCTGGAACTGAAAAAAGCGCTGCTGCTGTTAGAAAACGAACAATATGTTTGTCAGTAAGCGGTTTCCAGGATATAATAGAATAAGTGGAATGCATAAGGGAGGCTAAACGGTGAGTGGTTTTTTATTGCGCATTATGATTAATGGCATAATGCTGTTCCTGGTGATTGTCAAATTTCCCGGAATTTTTGTGGATACCTTGGGCAGTACCTTGGTGGGCGTGACAATTATCGGTTTTGCCAATGCTGCGATCAGGCCACTGCTGGCAATCGCTGAACTGCCGTTTACCTGGCAGACGCTCGGCAGTTTTACGCTGTTTACCAATGTGCTGACGCCGATGATGGTAGTAAAAACGCTGCCTGGTTATCAAATCCATAGTATCATTGCAACGTTAGGCGGTTTATTGCTGATCACTGTCTGCAGCTGTACCCTGTCAAAGGTAATTAAGGATCGCTAATGAGGATTTTGCTTTGGCAAGGTTCTCTTTTTTTCGCTGGCCGGCAATTATACGAAGTTTACGTATCTGGCGGTTAACGCTGCTCTTTTTTTGCAGCAGGTCAAAATGGCCGAATTTATCATTGCGTTTAACCTGAAAGGAGTTACGATATGACAATAAAACTGTTAGCCCTGGATCTTGACGACACTTTGCTTAACAAATCCAACCTCATTTCACCGCGCTGCCGTGAGGCCATCAGGAAGGCTGTGGCTAAAGGCGTGATTGTAACGATAGCGACCGGCCGGATGTATGCGTCGGCCGTGCCGTTTGCCCGGCAGCTGGGACTGGATATACCGATCATAACTTATACCGGGGCGCTGATCAAATCCGGCTTGTCGGATGAGGTGCTGTTTACCCGCAGTTTTGAACCGGCGACAGCGGCGGAACTTCTGGAACTGTTTCGCGCGCGGGGCTGGTATATTCAGGTGTACCAGGGTGATAAACTCTATGTTGAAGAATATAATGAAAAGGCGCAAACCTATGAAGCGTTGACCGGGATCAAGGCTATTCCGGCCGGACCGGAATTATACAGCTTGGTTAATCATGTCTACAAAATGATGGCAATTGCTGAACCCGGGGCCATGAAGGAAATTGCCGAGGTGGTTCATTCAGTGTTCCAGGGCCGGGTTTTTGCGCCGCTGTCCCGCCCCAGGTATCTCGAGATGGTTCATCCCGATGTCAACAAGGGAGCGGCGATTGATTTTCTGGCCCGGCAGCTGGGCATCAAACAGTCGGAGGTCATGGCGGTAGGTGATTCCAACAACGATGTGGATATGCTGAAGTACGCCGGTCTGGGCGTAGCAATGGGCAATGCCATGCCCGGCGTTAAGGCAATTGCCGATGCAATAACGCTGACCAATGATGAGGATGGCGTGGCCGAAGCCATTTATAAGTATATATTAAACGAATAAACGCTTTTTTTCCTGGCGGCAGGAAAGTAACCGAATTTAGCCAATATTCTTATCAGTTTATACTATATTTTTGTCAAAGGAGTGTTTCAGCAATGAAAATTGTAGTGGCTCCCGATTCCTTCAAAGGCAGTGTATCGGCATTAGGCGTGGCGGAGGCAATTGAACGGGGCATTCGAAATGTATTTGCCGAAGCGGAGGTTCAACTGCTGCCGATTGCCGACGGCGGAGAAGGCACCATTGAGGCGCTGGTTACCGCTACCGGCGGCCAAGTGCTGTATGAGGAGGTTGTCGGGCCGTTAGGAACGACCCTTGAAGCTCAGTGGGGAATACTGGGCGACGCCGAAACAGCCATTATTGAAATGGCCGCAGCCTCGGGATTGCCGCTTGTGCCCGCTGATAAACGCGATCCGCGCATTACGACTACCTTTGGGACGGGCCAGCTGATTAAAGCTGTTTTAGATAAAGGCCTGCGGAAAATCATTATTGGCATCGGCGGCAGTGCGACCAATGACGGCGGCGTTGGCATGGCCGAGGCCTTAGGGGCCAGATTCCTGGACAGTGACGGCAAGACCCTGCCGCCCGGCGGCAAGGCCTTGGCCGATTTGGCCGTCATTGATCTTACCGGTTTGGATGAGCGGCTGCAGGAAACGACAATCATGGTGGCCTGTGACGTTGACAATCCCTTGTGCGGAGAGCGGGGGGCATCGGCTGTTTATGGACCGCAAAAAGGGGCGACTCCGGCCATGGTGGCCGAGCTTGATGCCGCCCTGAACAATTACGCCCGTATTGCCGAACAAGCAACAGGCAAAGCCATGGCCAGTTGTTCCGGCGCCGGGGCTGCCGGCGGACTGGGTGCAGGCTTGCTGTTTTTCACCAATGCCCAGCTTCGGCCCGGGGTGGAAATTGTCCTGGAGGCAGCGGGTTTTGCTTCGATGGTGCAGGACGCCGATCTAGTCATTACCGGTGAAGGCCGGACTGATTTTCAAACAGCTTACGGCAAAGCGCCGGTTGGGGTGGCTAAAGTAGCCAAGCAATTTGATGTTCCGGTTGTCTGTGTGTCCGGTGGTTTAGGCCAGGGGGCCGAGGATGTGCTTAAGCAGGGAATTGACGGTCTGACGAGTGTGACGCCGGGACCGATGACGCTTGAGCAGTGCATGGAAAACGGAGCGCAGCTGATCGAAGCGGCAACTGTCCGGCTGTGCCGCCTGCTTAATGTCGGCAAGTCTATGAATGTCAAATAAAGCGGGGGAACGGTGTTGAACCGCGAAGTACTCAAAGTACGCAAAGGGTTCACGATAATAATTTCAGCGCGATAATGATCGCGCTGTGTTTTTTTTTGCGTTCCCTTTGCGTCCTTCGAGTACTTTGCGGTTCAAGTCTTTTGCTTTTTTCAGTATTTTGCCATATAATTGTAGATACCAAAGGAGGAAGGGTCAGTGAAATTTGTTGCCGATTTGCATGTTCATACCATTTCCAGCGGCCATGCTTACAGTACGATACTGGAAATTGTCGCCGCCGCTGCCGCCAAAGGGCTGGAGATGGTTGCGATCACCGATCATGGTCCGGCTATGCCTGGCGCCCCGTGCGCTTACCATTTCAGCAATTTGGCGGCCGTGCCGCCTGAGCTTTCCGGTGTGCGTCTTTTAAAAGGAATAGAAGCCAACGTAATTGACCGTAACGGGACGTTGGATTTGGATAATGAGCGACTGGCTAAGCTGGATATTGTATTGGCCGGTTTGCATACCAAGTGTGCACCGTACGGCTCTGTAACGGAAAACACCGCCATGATGATCAATACGATGAAAAATCCCTGGGTTGACGTTATCGTTCATCCGGGAAATCCGGAATACCCCATTGATGCTGAAGCTGTGGTACAGGCGGCGGTGGAGTTTGATGTAGCCCTGGAGGTTAATAACAGTTCACTGACTATTTCCCGGCGGGGCAGCAAGCCCCGGTGCGAACATATTATCCGTTTGGCTAAACAATATGGCGCTAAACTTATTGCCGGCACTGACAGCCATTTTGCCTTAGCGGTGGGGGAACTGCAGCAGGCGACTGAATTGCTTGAAGCTAATGGTATTGGTCCGGAAGCGGTAATCAATACTTCACTGGAGAGAATCGAGAAGCATTTGGCGCGGCGTTCCAACCGCCGTAATTAAGAGGTGAAATTATGGACGATATTCGTTTAGTCATTATAACCGGTATGTCCGGCGCCGGGAAAACTCAGGTTATCCGGGAAATGGAAGATCTGGGGTATTTTTGCGTCGATAATCTGCCGCCAACATTCATCCCGAAATTTGCCGAGCTTTGTTCCCAATCGGCCGGGCGGGTCAGCAAAGTGGCGCTGGTGATTGATACCCGGGGCCGGGAGTTTTTTGATACTCTGATCCAGGTATTGGAAGATATGGAGAAGCAAGGGATCATGTATGAAATGTTGTTTTTAGAGGCTGCCGATGAAACCATTATTCGCCGTTACAAAGAAAGCCGGCGACGGCATCCGATGGCGCCTCATGGCCGGATCAGCGAAGGCATTGCCCGGGAACGGGAGCGGCTGGACCGGGTGCGGGGACGGGCGACGCACATTATCGATACCTCCGGGTTGAAAATAGCTAAATTAAAAGAAAAAATTGTCGGTTTGTTCGCCAGTGAGCGGGAATTTGAGCGAATGAATATCACGGTGGTATCTTTCGGCTTTAAATATGGCATACCTTTGGATGCCGATATGGTGTTTGATGTACGTTTTTTACCCAACCCTTTTTATGTGGAGTCCCTGCGCCGGAAAAGCGGCGCGGCTGCTGAAGTTGGTGAATATATCTGGAAGTGGCCGATTACGCAGCAGTTTATGGAAAAGCTGGGCGGATTGGTTGATTTTCTGGTGCCTAATTATATTAAAGAAGGAAAAAGTCAGTTGATTATCGCTATCGGCTGTACCGGTGGGCTGCACCGTTCGGTATTTGTGGCCGGCAGGATTTATGAAGGCTTGCGGGATAAGGGGTATAAGGTGAATCTTGAACATCGCGATATTAAACACAATGATGTGGAAGAGCATCCGGGACGCTGTTAGCGTCTGATGTGAGGTGTAATTTTTATGCACTTGTTAAAATGGTTGTACCCAGGCATGAAATTCAAACGCTGGCTGCTCTTGTTTTCGCTGGGCGTCATCATTTCCAGCGTCGGATTGGCCGTAGTATTTAATTATAAGTATGTCGGCAACTTGGAAGAGGCTATTTTCCGGATGGTATATCTTACCACCGGCACCTACTATTACACGGTTACGACAATTGTCGGCATAGCGGTTATCGCTGCCGGGCTAAGTCTTATGATGCTGGCGACCAGACAGATTATTCGTTCGGTCATCAGTGTCTTAATACCGGAAGGCTCAGAGCGGCTGGTTGACCTTATTTTCCAAAAACGCAAGCTGAACCGCGGTCCGGCAGTAACTGTCATTGGCGGTGGGACAGGTCTTTCGGTATTGCTTCGGGGTATTAAAAGCGTGACAAGCAACATTACGGCAGTGGTTACCGTGGCCGATGACGGCGGCTCTTCAGGACGGCTGCGGGAGGATTTGGGCATTATTCCTCCCGGCGATTTACGCAACTGTCTGGTGGCGCTGGCTGATACCGAACCGCTGATGGAAAAACTTTTTCAGCATCGCTTTGGCGGAGACGGAGACCTGGCCGGACACAGTTTCGGCAACCTGTTTATTGCGGCCATGACTGAAGTGTTGGGCGATGTGGAAAAAGCCCTCAAAGAATCAAGTAAAGTTTTGGCGGTCCGGGGCAAGGTGCTGCCGTCTTCCACGCAACGGGTCAGGCTGATGGCCGAAATGACGGATGGTACGGTTATTACCGGTGAATCGCAAATCCCGCTGGTCAATAAGACCATCAAGCGGGTTTTTCTCCAGCCGGCCGAGGTTGAGCCGGTGCACAGCGCGCTGGATGCGATTCGGGAAGCCGATGCCGTCATTCTGGGACCAGGCAGTTTATATACCAGTGTGCTGCCTAATTTGCTGGTGCAAGGTGTGGCTGATGCCTTACGCCAGTCGCAGGCGGTTAAAATTTATATTTGCAACGTGATGACCCAGCCGGGGGAAACCGACGGCTATAGTGCCTCACAGCACGTAAAGGCAATCCTGGATCATGTAGGGCCGGGCGTAATTGACTATGTTGTGGTAAATTCCCAGCCGGTTGCGCAGAATTTGCGGGAGATTTACGCCAGCCAGGGCGCTTATCCGGTCTATGTCGATAACACCGAGTTAGCGGTAATGGGCGTTAAGGTTGTGGAAGCCAATATTATCAGTGAAACCAATTTAGTCCGCCATGATCCGGTCAAATTGTCGCGGACGATTATTTCGATGGTTTACGATTTAAAAGCGAACTCGGAACGAATGCGACTGCTGGATTATTATTTGATTGCCGAGAATATCAAGGAACTAAAAGATTAAAGGACGGAAAGCCAGTGTCATCCTATTCTACCGATGTAAAAAACGAATTAGCGCGTCTGACTGGTGATCATCAGTGCTGTCATGTTGCTGAGCTGGCCTCGCTAATGCGAATGGGCGGTACCATGCTGATCGGCGGAAATAAGAATCTGGGCATCAGTTTTACCACTGAAAATGCCGCAATTGCGCGTAAAGTGCTTACGTTTATTAAAAGCGGCTTTCAACTGAAAACCGAAGTAATGGTCACCAGAGCCCGGCGGCTAAAAAAGAATAACAGTTATTTAATCAGGGTTGTGCCGTCGCCGCTGGTAACCGATCTGTTGACTGTGCTGGGCATTATCAGAGATGATAATCTAAATGCCGGGCGGGATTCCGGTATTTTGCGCAAAGTTTGCTGCCGGCGTTCCTATTTGCGGGGTGCTTTCTTAGGGGGCGGCTCGGTCAATAGGCCGGAGGGCGAATATCATCTGGAACTGGTGACCGGCAATTATGATTTCGCTAAAATGCTGGTTTCTCTAATGAAAAATTTTAGCTTGCCGGTGCGGCAGACTGATCGTAAAAACGATTATGTGGTTTACCTGAAAGACGGTGACGCCATCACTTCTTTTTTACGGATTATCGGGGCCGGCAATGCCTTAATGGCTTTCGAAAATGTCCGGGTGGTCAAAGACGTCCGCAACCAGGTCAACCGTCTGGTAAATTGCGAAACGGCCAATTTGCAAAAAACGGTCAATGCCGCTTTTCGGCAGGTTGAAAGGATTAAGCGGATTGACCGGTTGCTTGGCCTGGAAAAGCTGCCGCCCAACCTGCAGGAGGTTGCCAAACTGCGGCTGGCTTATCCTGAGGCGACGCTGCAGGAATTGGTTGATGCCCTGGGCGGCCGGGTAGGCAAATCCGGCATCAATCACCGCTTGCGTAAGCTGGAGCGGCTGGCTCTCGAGCTTGGTGAGGTTCAGCACCATGATCCGATGGAATAAATGGCGCTGTATATGCCTGCGCCGGGGGTTACATCAGATTGCTGCGGGTCAATATCTATCAAAAGCGGGGAATTTAACGGCAGCCGGCAGCCGTTTGTGCTGAAACAGGCGGGGACAGGTCCCTTGTTTTCGAAACAAGAGCCCTGTCCCCGCCTGTTTTCGCACTTGTAAATATCTTACATTTACATACCAAACTATGGTTGTTATAATGTAGCAGAATAGGGGGTAATACATATGAAGTTGTTGCGAAAAGCGCTGCCGTTGTTCGTGCTGATGTTAAGTCTTAACGGCATAGCATTTGCAACGGAGTACAAATTAACCGGCCGGGATGTGCAAAATTTGCCCGAATGGCCGGTAACGATTTCAGCTTATGGCGGTAAGCTGCTGTTGTCGGACAGTCCGGAAATGGTGCCTGGTGACGGTATCACCTACCAGGACACGGTAAGCGGGGACTTCCGCATATTTTTTCATCATGTGAATGATACCAAAGAGCCAAAAAAGATTGTGGTCTTACTGGAAAACCCAGGTGATTATCCGGCAAATATTACCGTTTTGCGGTATGGATTAGGCGGTCCAAGTTCGGACTATCTGCGGGTAGGCAAAGACGCGCAATTGCAATATCTGCAAAACAACAATCTTTATCTGGTAGAGGTGGCGGGTCATGACAGCAAGCTGCTGGATTTCAATTTAGGGCAAATGATTGTTGAACCGGGTATGCTGGTCAATGGCATCTATGATATCCAGTCAGATCAACCGGTAACGGTCAAGGTAATGATGCTGCCGGTCGCGGAAGATTTTGCGTCATTTGCGGACAAGGCTCGGATTTTGCCGGCGGACGAGCACCGTTTGCGCGGAACCTTTGACGGCAAGGACCGGCTGGTAATCGGCAATAAGGCCTATACCAGCAAAGCCGGCCCGGTTGCGGTAACGCTGGCTGATCCTCAGCTTAATCACTATGTAAGCGGAATTGATGCCACCGACGGCAGTGATGTTTTGAATTATGGCAATTACGGAATTGTTTATAAGCTGTTTCTGCCAACTGTGCATAACGATAAAATAGCTTATTATTTGAATCCCCGCGGCGGAGTGTACGCCGGCGGCATTGGGGTAAAATACCGTCATCAGTATGAGTCGGTGCTGGAAACACCGGCCGGGCAATTGTACTTTGGCGAAAATAAAATTACCGATTTTGAACATCTCGGAACCTTTGCGGGCGGTCAGTCGGTATGGCTTACTTTCAGTCCGCCCGGCGCATCAAATTTACCCGTAAAAGTGGTTGTTGGACCGGAATAGATGATTTTTACTTGCTTCCTGCCGGGAAAAAAGCTAAAATAAATTAAGTAATTTATATTTTGTTTGCGGCAAGGAGGGATACCCATGGCTAAACGCATCACTACTGTTAATAAAGCTTCTCTGCAAAGCACAATACATACCGGCGGTTGCGGAGAGTGCCAGGCTTCCTGCCAGTCGGCTTGCAAGACTTCATGCACCGTTGGCAATCAGGTCTGTCAGAAATAGGCCGCAAGGATAGCCTCTTGCCGATATCCCGGCAGGAGGCTTATTTTGTTTAAAGAGCTGATTGAACCGCGAAGTACGCAAAGGACGCAAAGGATTCACAAAAACATATTGAGCGCGATAAGTATCGCGCCGGGTTTTCTGCGTCCCCTTTGCGTACTTCGCGGTTCAATGTTTATATTTTTAGGCTGAGAGGTTGAATTTTACGAATGAAGATACATAAGTTTTATCTGAATGGCTTATATATTCTGCTGGATATTAACAGCGGGGCCGTTCATGTTGTTGACCGGCTGATCTATGACGTGATGGATGTTTTTGACGGCCGGAATGATCGTACTGTGCTTGCGGTCTTAGACGGGATTTATGACCGTGATGAACTGGCCGAGGCGCTGACGGAGCTGCGTGAACTGATCGACAGGGAAGAATTGTTTGCTCCGTCACTGGATGTGCCGCCTACATTTAGTGACAAGCCGCTGGTCAAGTCCCTGTGCCTGCATGTGGCGCATGATTGTAATTTGCGCTGTAGCTACTGTTTTGCCGGCACTGGCGATTTTGGCCGGGCCAGAGGCTTGATGCCAAAGGAAGTCGGCGAGCGGGCAGTTGATTTTATTATTGCCAACAGCGGTAAGCGCCGTAATTGCGAGCTGGATTTTTTCGGCGGTGAACCATTGCTCAACATGGAAACCGTCAAACATGTCGTGGCTTATGTGCGCCGGCGGGAAGCGGAAACCGGCAAGTCATTTAAACTGACGCTGACGACCAACGGTGTGCTGCTGAATGACAGCAACATCAGCTATCTGAACGACAATAACATCAGTCTGGTTTTAAGCCTTGACGGCCGCCGTGAAGTGCACAATCATATGCGCCCCTTTGCCGACGGCCGCGGCAGTTATGACAATATTGTCGCCAATGTCCGCAAGGCAATTGTCTCGCGGAATGATCGGAATTATTATCTGCGGGGTACGTTTACCGCTCATAATCTGGACTTTGCGGCCGATGTTCTGGCGATGGCCGATCAGGGCTTTACTCAGCTGTCGGTCGAGCCGGTGGTGGCTAAAGATTGTGACTATGCGTTAACGGAGGAGCATTTGCCGGCCTTGTTTGAACAATATGAACAGCTGGCGGTGGAATATCTGAAGCGCAAGCTGAAGGGGCCGGCATTTGATTTTTTCCATTTTAATCTGGATATTAACAACGGTCCCTGTGTTGCTAAACGCTTAAGCGGCTGTGGCGCCGGTCACGAATATTTTGCCGTAACGCCGGAAGGGCATTTATACCCTTGTCATCAGTTTGTCGGGCGGGAAGAGTATTTGCTGGGAACCCTCGACGAAGGCGTGACCAAACGGGAACTGCCGGAACAGTTCCGGCAGGCGCATGTATTAAACAAACCGGACTGCCGGGACTGCTGGGCTCGTTTTTATTGCAGCGGCGGCTGTCATGCCAATGCCCAGTTATTTAACCATTCGATTCATCAGCCTTACAAAATCGGCTGTGAGCTGCAGAAGAAACGATTGGAATGCGCCTTGATGATTCAGGCAAGCCTGGCTCTGGCGGCCAGGGAATAAAAACAGTTTTAACCGTAAAGACTCAAGGTACGCAAAAGGAACACCCGGCGCGAGCATTATCGCCCTGAAATTTTCGAATTCCTAGTGGTGACTACTAGGTTCTGAAAGGAGGCCTTATCATGATTCCGGACTTGGAAATGGTGCTTAGACTGGCTGCCGCCGGCCTGCTGGGCGGGGTGATCGGCTATGAACGGCAGGCACGGCATAAATCCGCCGGATTACGGACGCATATTCTCGTCAGTATGGGTTCCTGCCTGATTATGATCCTATCCATTAATATCTACAGCACAGTCCAGGGTTTGACCAATGCCGACCCGGCCAGACTGGCCGCCCAGGTGGTTAGTGGAATCGGTTTTCTTGGGGCCGGCAGCATCATGAAGGAAGGCCTTACGGTCAAGGGATTGACTACTGCCGCCAGTTTATGGGTGGTTTCGGGGGTCGGCCTGGCGGTGGGCGGCGGGTATTATCTGGCATCGGTGGTGACAACACTGCTGGTATTTATTACTTTAGCTGTCCTGACCAAAGTGGAATATCGCAACTGCACGCTGGGAACGGCAACTCTGGCGATTACAACCACTACCGATAAACCCGGCCAGCTGGGCGTCATTTGCTCGACGGTGGGAAGGCTGGGCGTCAGCATTGTCGATATCCAGCTGGAGGAAGCGGAGCCGTCAGTCATTGTTATGTCGATCAACCTGCCGGAACATCGTACTGTGACCGAGGTCATCGGCGCGATCTCAGCCATCGCGGGGGTTACTGCGGTCCGGCATGAGTGTTGAATCTATCGGGGTAATCGGTGAACACTGCCCTGGCTCCCATTTTAGCTGTGAACCGATATTCTTCTTTGGTGTTTACGGTATAGGCATGGATGCCGATTCCGGCGGCCAGGGCAGCCGGGCACCAGCCGGCATCCAGCGACTTCCAGCAGGGATGCAGGTAATCGGCTTTGGTGGGCCGGATAAATTGCAGGGGGTTGAGTGGCCGGCATTCGAACAGAATGCCGGTTTTTAATGTGCCGTCAAGTTCTTTTATACGGCTCAGTGACGGATGGAAAAAGGAAGAAACAATCGTCCGCCCGCTGGCATTAAACTGTTGTAATATGGCTATGATTTTTTCTTCAATGCGTGGATAAATCACCGGCCCGTTTTTGATCTCGATGTTAAGCATCAGCGGGGTAGGCGTGAACCAGGCCATAAATTCGCTGAGCGTTACCAGGGATTGTCCCTGGTAACGGCGATCAAACCAACTGCCAAAATCATAGGATTTCAGCTGTTTGAGGGTCAAATCTCTTATCCAGCCGTGTCCATTGCTGGTTCGGTCAATTGTGTGTTCGTGGCAGATGACCACATGGCCGTCCCGGCTGAGATGAACATCAAGCTCAATGCCGTCAGCCTTAAGCCGTAAAGCCTCCGCAAAAGCCGCCATGGTGTTTTCCGGCGCGTAACCGCGCGCTCCCCGGTGGGCGTAAATCAACATGGATACTCACCTCTCTTCTGTAAAGCCGCCAGCCCCATTCTCCATCTTTTTAACCGGCCGCTTGCCAGTAAATCGGACAATTCCTTAGTGTTCTTTAAGTACTTTACGGTTAAATTTTCCGCTTTTTCGCCTGTCGCCAGCTTAATTCATTTCCTGAGACTTTACCAGATATTGTTGGGTGTTGCGGGAGTTTGGCCGCTGCTGTCAAACAAGGCGTTATTTCCTGGGAAATGCGGTGGAATATTGACAGGTTTTTCCTGACATTGGTGGAAAAGGCTGTAATAGCTGTAATAGTAGTTAATGCGGCAGGTGGCGTAATATTGCATGATAATTCAAATAATACCATTGAATTTATTTACCAATAAGCAGGAATAGCGCATTGGTTCGCGAATAACAATTACATAGACCTATTTTTGTCCTGATGGGACAAATAATGTTCCGGTGGGACGATCAATATCCCGGGAGGGCAAGTGGAAAAAATCATCATTTTGCAGAGAAAAATTGCTCCTGATCTGGTAGCCGTGGTGGAAGAGCGCTACAATATTCTGAAGCATATTCAGTATGCCCAGCCGATTGGCAGACGCGCTTTAGCGGCCGTGATGGGCATGAGTGAGCGGGTAGTAAGGGCTGATGTTGAGTTTTTAAAAGACGCCGGTTTAGTTGAAATTTCCGGCTTGGGGATGTCCGTTACCGAAGACGGGCATCATTTAATCGCCGAGTTGGCTGAGTATGTCGGAGTCCTGCATGGGTTGACTCAACTGGAAACAACTCTGTCTGAGCGGCTGGGCATCAGGCAGGTCATCATTGTACCGGGCGACAGTGAAACCGACAGCTCGGTTTTGCGTGAGCTGGGGCGTACTGCCGCCGGTATACTTACCGAATGTTTGCAGGATAATATGATTATTGCTGTCAGCGGCGGTTCGACGATGGCCAGGGTGGCCGAAACGGTCAATGTTGTTTTGCCGACCGTCACGGTTGTGCCTGCCCGGGGCGGGCTGGGAGAGCAGGTCGAGTATCAGGCCAATATCATTGCCGCCGTAATGGCGACAAAGCTGGGCGGCCGGTACCGGTTGCTGCATATTCCCGACGGCATGAGTGAAGAGGCGCTGGATGCGGTGATGGCCAGCGACGCCAATGTTTCTGAAATTGCCGATATGATTAAGCATGCCGACATTTTAATCCAGGGGATTGGCGAAGCCGGTACGATGTCTAAACGGCGCAGCCATGAACCGGAAACCATCAGTTTTATCGGTCAAAACTGTGTCGGCGAAGCGCTGGGGCATTATTTCTCGTTCAGCGGGGAATGTATTTATACCACCAATAGTGTTGGTTTTCGTCTGGATGACCTGGCAAAGGTCGGTAAGGTAATTGCGGTAGCCGGAGGCCGGCATAAGGCCGAAGCTATCGTGGCGGTAACCAGGGCGGCCGGTCAGGATGTCCTGGTCATTGATGAAGCTGCCGCCAGAGCCATTCAGTCAATCATATAGCCCGGGCAAAAGCAAGGGCAATACAAAAAAATTAGGGGGTATTTTTATCATGGCAACTAAAGTAGGTATTAATGGTTTTGGGCGAATTGGCCGTAACGTGTTTCGGGCGGCGCTGAACAATCCTGCTGTGGAAATTGTAGCCGTAAACGATTTGACTGATGCCAAAACCTTGGCGCACTTATTAAAATACGATTCAGTACACGGCATTCTTGCCGCTGATGTAAAAGCAGACGGTACAAACCTTGTGGTCAATGGCAAAGCCATTAAGGTGCTGGCTGAGCGCGAACCGGCCAAACTTCCGTGGAAAGATTTGGGTGTCGCAGTGGTCGTTGAGTCAACCGGCCGATTTACGGACCGGGACAAAGCCGCCGCTCATCTGGAAGCAGGCGCTAAAAAAGTAATTATTTCCGCTCCGGCCAAACAGGAAGACATCACAATTGTAATGGGCGTTAATGAAAATAAATACGATGCCGCTGCGCATCATGTTCTTTCCAACGCATCCTGCACCACCAACTGCCTGGCGCCTTTCGCCAAAGTTTTACACGAGCAGTTCGGCATTAAACGCGGTTTGATGACAACTGTCCATGCTTATACCAATGACCAGCAGATTCTTGATTTGCCTCACAAGGATTTGCGCCGCGCCCGGGCCGCCGGCGTGTCCATTATCCCGACAACTACCGGTGCGGCTAAGGCTGTGGCTCTGGTACTGCCTGAATTAAAAGGTAAATTGAATGGCTTTGCCATGCGGGTGCCCACGCCCAACGTATCGGTTGTTGATCTGGTGGCTGAACTGGATAAGAATGTTACCGCCGAAGAAGTCAATGCCGCGCTGAAGTCCGCCGCCGAAGGAGCGCTTAAGGGAATTTTGGCTTATACCGATGAGCCGCTGGTATCAAAAGATTTTAACGGCAATCCGCACTCCTCAATTATCGACGGTTTGTCCACAATGGTGATTGAAGGCAATATGGTGAAAGTAGTATCCTGGTATGACAACGAATGGGGCTATTCCAACCGGGTTGTTGATTTGATTGATTTTGTCGCGAAAAAAGGTCTGTAAGACTGACGGGTAAACAATGGGGAGGGTCACTGCTGGTGACCCTCTTTGGAGGTATTTGAGTGTATGGAAAAACAAAGTTTGCGCGATATTAATGTCAGCGGTAAGAAAGTATTTATCCGGGTTGACTACAATGTACCAATGGATAAGGCCGGGAATATTACCAACGACACGAGAATCCGGGCTACCCTGCCTACTTTGCAATATCTGTTGGAAAATAAGGCGGCTATTATCATCGGCAGTCATCTTGGACGTCCCAAGGGTCAGCCGGTGCCTGCGTTTTCGCTGTCACCTGTGGCAAAACGCCTGTCTGAGCTGCTTGGACGGGAGATTCAGTTTGCTCCTGACTGCATTGGGCCGGTGGTAGCCGGACTGGCGCAGAACCTGCAGCCGGGACAAGTCCTGTTGCTGGAAAACCTGCGCTATCATCCGGAGGAAGAAAAAAATGACGCCAAGTTTTCCGCAGAACTGGCGGGATTGGCTGATATTGCCGTAAATGATGCTTTTGGCGTGTCTCACCGCGCTCATGCTTCGGTCGAGGGAATTACCAAATTTATACCGGCGGTTGCCGGACTGCTGATGGAAAAGGAAATTACCTTTTTAGGCCAGGCTGTAACCAATCCTACCCGGCCTTTTGTGGCGATTATCGGCGGTGCTAAGGTCTCCGATAAGATCGGTGTGATTGATAACCTGCTCGGCAAGGTTAACACCCTGATCATTGGCGGCGGTATGGCCAACACATTTATTGCCGCTCAGGGCTACAACACCGGCAAATCGCTGGTGGAAACCGATAAATTGGAGCTGGCAAGGGAATTGATTGCCAAAGCGAAAGCCAAACATGTCAATTTGCTGCTGCCGTCCGATGTTGTTGTCGCCGACAAGTTTGCGGCTGACGCCCGGGTTAAAACAGTGTCTGTTGATGCCATTGAGGAAGACTGGATGGCGCTTGATATCGGCCCGGCCACTTCCGCAGTCTATGCCGCCGCTTTAACTGACGCCAGAACAGTGGTCTGGAACGGTCCGATGGGCGTATTTGAACTTGATGTATTTGCGAAAGGCACGGAAGCTGTGGCCCAGGCTGTGGCCCGGTCGGCGGCGGTTAGCATTGTGGGCGGCGGAGATTCTATCGCCGCGCTGGAGAAAACCGGTCTGGCGGCTAAAATCAGCCACATTTCAACAGGGGGCGGCGCATCGCTGGAATTTCTGGAAGGCAAAGTATTGCCAGGCATTGCCGCTCTGACTGATAAATAGGGGGAAACGTTATGCGTACACCGATCATTGCAGGCAACTGGAAGATGCACAAAACAATTAGCGAAACAACCGCTTTGGCCCGGGAATTGGCTGCATTAACAGCTGACGCCAAAGGGGTCGAAGTTGTCATTTGCCCGCCGTTCACCGCTTTAGCCGCCGCTCACGAGGCTGTAGCGGGCAGTGCGGTTAAATTGGGCGCGCAAAATATGTACTGGGAGCCAAAAGGCGCTTTTACCGGTGAAATTGCACCCGGCATGTTGAGTGACGCCGGCTGCCAATATGTCATTATCGGCCATTCTGAACGCCGTCAGTATTTTGGCGAAACCGATCAAACGGTAAACCAGAAGTTAAAGGCGGCTTTTGCCAACAACCTTATTCCGATTATCTGCGTTGGCGAAACGCTGGATCAGCGGGAGGCCGGTACAACCGAGGCTGTTGTCGGCGAACAGGTTCAGGCCGGTTTGGCCGGTTTAACTGAAGGGCAGGCCGCCAGTCTGGTCATTGCCTATGAACCGGTCTGGGCCATTGGCACCGGCCGTACGGCCTCCTCTGACGATGCTAACTCGGTTTGCCGCCTGATCAGGGCTACTGTGGCCAAATTATTTGGTCAGGCCAGCGCCGACCGGGTGAGAATACAGTATGGCGGCAGTGTGAAAGCCGATAACATTGCTGAACTGATGGCCAAGAGCGATATTGACGGCGCCTTGGTGGGCGGCGCGTCTCTGGATGCCGCCGGCTTTAGCAGGATCGTAAAATTTTGAGACCGGGTGGGTAGTTTTATGGCAAAATTAAAAACTCCGTTAGCATTGGTTATCCTGGATGGCTGGGGGATTGGCAAGGCCGGCGATTCCAATAATGCCATCGCCCGGGCGGCCACGCCGCATATGACGCTGCTGGCGGAAATGTATCCCTCGACTACCCTGACCTGCTCCGGCGAAGCCGTTGGCTTGCCGGATGGTCAAATGGGCAACTCAGAGGTGGGGCACTTAAATATCGGCGCCGGCCGGATTGTTTATCAGGAGCTTACCAGGATTACCAAAGCAGTACGGGATGGTGATTTTTTCACCAACCCGGTGCTGGTTGATACAGTGGAAAAAACCAGGGCCGGCGGCGGGGCCCTGCACCTGATGGGTTTGCTGTCAGACGGCGGTGTGCACAGCCACAATCGGCATGTTTATGCGCTGCTGGAGCTGGCGAAACGTCACGGACTGAGCCGGGTGTATGTACATGCCTTTCTGGATGGCCGTGATGTGCCGCCTTCCAGCGGCATAGAGTTTGTGAACGCTCTGGAGGAGCAGATGGCCGAACTGGGTATCGGCCGGCTGGCTACCATTGCCGGCCGATACTATGCCATGGATCGCGATAAGCGCTGGGACCGGGTGGCCAAGGCCTACGAGGCTATCGTTGACCGGGCTGGTGAACATGCGGGATCAGGCCGCCAGGCGGTCGAGCAGGCTTACCGTCAGGGGCAGACCGACGAGTTCGTTTTGCCTACCGTGATTGACGGCTGCGGTGACTGCGGGATAAAAAGCGGCGATGGCGTCATCTTTTTCAACTTTAGGCCAGACCGGGCCCGGCAGCTGACCAGGGCCTTTACCGATCAGGGCTTTGACGGTTTTGAACGCCGCAGCGGTTACCTGAAGCTGAATTTTACCACAATGACGCAATATGAGGAGAACCTGCCTGTGCAGGTGGCCTATCAGCCGCAGTATCTGAAAAATACGTTGGGCGCGGTGTTCGCGCAGGCCGGCTTAAAGCAGCTTAGAATTGCGGAAACGGAAAAGTACGCTCATGTCACGTTCTTTTTTAACGGCGGCGACGAGAACCCGTCAACTGGTGAGGACCGGATACTAATACCGTCGCCCAAGGTGGCGACTTATGACTTGAAACCGTCAATGAGCGCGGTGGAAGTGACCGATCAAGCGGTTCGGGAAATAAAGAGCGGCAAGTATGATTTGATTATTCTAAATTATGCCAACTGCGACATGGTTGGACATACCGGTGTATTGGCGGCGGCCATGGAAGCGGTGGCTGTTGTGGATACCTGCCTGGGACGGCTGGTTGATGCTATGCGCAAAATTGGCGGAATTACCTGCATTACCGCCGACCATGGCAATGCTGAGATGATGGTTGATCCGGCGACCGGGGAGCCCTTTACCGCCCATACCACCAATGTTGTGCCGTTCGTTGTCGTTGCGGAGCAGCAGCGCGGCGGGAAACTGCGGCCGGGCATATTGGCGGATATTGCGCCAACCGTGCTGGATTTGGCCGGGCTGGAAGCACCGCCGGAAATGACCGGCAAAAGCTTAATTAACAAAGCTTAATAAAGAAAGATATTGATCTCAGGAGGCTACAAAATGACAATTATTACGGATGTTTTTGCGCGCGAAATTATGGATTCACGGGGCAACCCCACCGTCGAGGTTGATGTTGTACTGGAAGACGGCAGTCTTGGCCGGGCCGCCGTGCCCTCAGGCGCATCCACCGGCGCGTATGAGGCTGTGGAACTGCGCGACGGTGATAAAGGCCGCTATTTGGGCAAAGGAGTGCTGAAAGCGGTAGAAAACGTGAACAGCATTATTGCGCCGGAGTTAATCGGTCTGGATGCACTGGATCAGGTGGCTGTCGACCAGATTATGCTGGACCTGGACGGTACGCCCAATAAAAATAAACTGGGCGCCAACGCGCTGCTGGGCGTGTCGATGGCAGTGGCCAAAGCCGCCGCTATTTCGCAGGGACTGGCGCTGTACCAGTACCTGGGCGGATTTAACGCCAAGCAGCTGCCTGTTCCAATGATGAATATTCTTAATGGCGGTCAACATGCGGACAACAATGTTGACATTCAGGAATTTATGGTAATGCCGGTTGGCGCAGCCAGTTTTGCCGAAGCCCTGCGGATGGGTGCTGAGATTTACCATAATCTGAAAAGTGTGCTGAAAGGCCGCGGGCTGAACACAGCAATTGGCGATGAAGGCGGTTTCGCTCCTAATCTGGCTTCCAATGAGCAAGCGCTGGAAGTGATTATTGAAGCCATCCAAAAAGCCGGATACCAGCCTGGCGAACAGGTTGCCCTGGCGCTGGATGTCGCATCCTCGGAAATTTACAAGGACGGCAAATACAACCTGGAGGGCGAGGGTTTGGTAAAAACCTCTGCTGAAATGGTTGAGTATTATGCTTCCCTGCTCGAAAAATATCCGATTATTTCGATTGAGGACGGGATGGCTGAAGATGACTGGGATGGCTGGTCGTTATTGACGGAGCGGCTGGGCGGCAAAGTCCAGTTGGTTGGCGATGACTTGTTTGTCACCAATACCGAGCGTTTGAGCCGTGGCATTGAAGCTAAGGTCGGCAATTCCATTTTGGTCAAAGTGAATCAAATCGGAACACTGACGGAAACCTTTGACACGATGGAGATGGCGAAACGGGCCGGTTATACCTGCGTGGTTTCCCATCGTTCCGGAGAAACTGAAGATGCAACCATTGCCGACATCGCCGTAGCGGTAAACGCCGGGCAAATCAAAACCGGCGCTCCCGCCCGTACCGACCGGATTGCCAAATACAATCAATTGCTGCGCATTGAGGAAGAACTTGGCGAGACCGCTCAGTACCAAGGACGCAAAGTATTCTACAATCTTAAATAGCCGATTTTGTTACACAGGACCAAGCCGCCGGGCTTGGTCCTGTTTTTGCCAGGGTATAAAATAGCCGGCCTTCGCGCAAGGTATGAACAAGTTGATATGTGTGAATTTTCTAATAGTATTGCTTTTTTATCAAAATGTGTTATGATTAAATTACAGAAAACCATAATCCAATATTGCGGATAGAGACCAGTATAATCCGAAGCCAGACACGCCATGTGCATGTCTTATTTCGGTTATTTTTGTTCTGTACGATTGGATAAAGGGAAGATAAGGGCTTAGAGATAAGGAGCAGTCCTATTGCGTTCACCGGATGCCGAAATGGCGCCGGTGTGCTTAGGATTGCTCTATTATTTTGGTAAAGGAGAATATGGCTATGCAAAAAGCGACTGTAGTGGTCATTGGCGGAGGTGCGACAGGGGTCGGCATTTTACGTGATTTATGCATGAGGGGCATTGACGCCGTGCTGGTTGAGCAGAGTGATCTGGCTTATGGCACTAGTTCCCGTTATCATGGACTGCTCCACAGCGGCGGCAGGTATGCAGTCAAAGATGCCGAGGCCGGCAAGGAATGCATTGAGGAAAACATGGTTTTGCGTAAAATCGGCCGGCACTGCGTTGAGGCTACCGAAGGTTTTTTTGTCCGGACAGAGTTAGATGATGCGGCGTTTGAAGAAAAATGGGTGGAAGCCTGCGGCAAGGTCGGCATCCCGGTTACGCCGCTGACGGTTCAGGAAGCATTGCGGCTGGAACCAAATCTAAGTCCTAAGATCAAGTCGGTCTACCGTATCCCTGATGCTGCGATTGACGGGTTTAGAATGGTTTGGCAAAACGCGGCGTCGTCCCGCAAATATGGCGGACGCATTTTAACTTATACCGAAGTAACCGGCATTGAAAGCGCCAACGGCCAGGTGGCGGGCGTTAAGGTTAGAAATACGCTAAATGGTCAGGCTGGGGCTATCCAGTGTGATTTTGTGGTCAGCGCCGCCGGGTCGTGGGCGGGACAGATTGCCCAAAAAGCCGGTATTACCGTCAATGTGCAGCCTGACCGGGGTACGCTGATTGCCTTTAATCACCGGATCAGCAGCCGGGTAATCAACAGGCTGCGTCCGGCTGCCGACGGCGACATTTTTGTGCCTCACGGCTCGATTACTATTTTGGGGACAACCTCATCGGAGGCCGTCCGTCCGGATGATACCATTCCTTCCGCCGCTGAAATCATCCGCTTGCTGGACATTGGGCAAGCCTTGTTTGAGGATATCCGGGATTACCGCATTTTGCGCGCCTTTACCGGCACCCGGCCGCTGTATAGCGCTGATCCCGGCGCCAGCGGCCGGGGGGCGTCCCGCAATTTTGTTATTTTAGACCATGCCGCTGACGGGTTAAGCGGGTTTGTCAGTATTGTGGGCGGAAAATTCACGACCTATCGCTTAATGGCCGAAAAGGTTACCGACCTGGTTTGCCGGTATTTAAACGTGAATACTCCCTGCCGTACCGCCCTTGAGCCGATCGTGGACGATCCGTCGCCGGCGCTGCTGAGTCAAGCCAGGAAATACTTTCCGGCCTACAGCTCGGGTCTCGCGGCCTCCCGCCTGGGGGCGGACGGTTTGGCGCGGGTAATCAAAAGAATCCAGGATAAGCCGGAAAAAGGTCAGTTGCTATGTGAATGCGAGAATGTCACCCTGGCTGAAGTTGAGGAGGCGGCGGCTGACAGCACCAGCTATATGCTGAGTGATGTCCGGCGCAAGACCAGAATGGGCATGGGGACCTGTCAGGGCGCTTTTTGCACTTATCGCAGTGTGGGCGCGGTGGATGCCAATGGGCTGGCCTGGGGTCAGGACACGGCCGCGCTGTTCAAGGAATTTCTCCAGGCCCGCTGGAAGGGAATCCGGCCGGTGTTGTGGGGCAATGTAATCCGGGAAGCTGAGTTAACGCGCGGGATTTATGACGCGACTTTAAATATAAATGGGGCGATGGAAGATGAAAAATAACGATGTAATCGTTGTTGGCGGCGGTTTAGCCGGACTGTTTGCCGCCGCTGTCGCAGCCGGGCAAGGCCGGAAAGTAAAAGTGCTGGCTTATGGAGCGGGGGCTATGAACATTGGCGGCGGCATCATCGATGTTCTGGGCTATGGCAACGACGCCAGGCCGTTAGCCAGCCCGGCGGCCGGTTTAGAGCAGCTGCCGCCGGAACATCCTTATCGCAAGATCGGCAAGCAGGCGCTGGTTGCTGCTTTAACTTTTTTCCAGCAGATAGCGCTGGCGGAAGGCTATGAATATATCGGCGGCATTGATCAAATGCAATGGCTGCCGACGGCGGCCGGTACGCTGAAACCAACCTGTCTGGTGCCAAGGACAATGCAGCCGGCGGTTTTACAGCAAACCGATACGGTTTATGTTGTTGGCTTTGATTATCTAAAGGATTTTTATCCGCACTTAGTAGCGGGGAATTTACAGAAACGGTTTGGCCGGAAGAAATCCTTTATTCCGCTCACCTGTACCCTGAACTTTACCGAGGGGCGGGACGTTTCGGCGCTTGATATTGCCCGCTGGCTGGATACAGCCGCCGGTCAGGAAAGCTTTGTACAGCAACTTTCCGGACAGGTTAAGCCGGGCAGCGCCGTCCTGGCGCCGCCGGTGCTGGGAACAGCCTGCAGCTATGCCCTTGTGGAAAATCTGGAGGCAGTGCTGGGCTGCCGGTTTCTGGAAACAGCCGCTCTGCCGCCGGCGGTTACCGGACTCAGGCTGCGGACAATGCTGTTGAGGCATTTAAAGAAACAGGGCGTAAGCATTCTGGAAAAAGCTTTGGTGATCTCAGCGGTTGTCAATGACGGTTATTGCGCCGGTGTGATGACCGATAATTTTGACCGCCAGCGGGCTTATGAGGGCAAAGCCTTTATTCTGGCGAACGGCGGCTTGTATGGCGGCGGGCTGAGCGCTGAGCCGGGCCGGATTGTCGAGCCGGTATTTGGGCTGCCGGTTGCTGCTCCGGCTGCACAGGAAGACTGGTCTAATCCGCAGTTATTTTCAGATCAAAAGCAATTGTTTGCTAAGTTAGGCATCCGGGTGGATGAGAAGATGCGGCCGCAAACCCCGGAAGGCGCAACCGTGCTGAGCAATGTGCATATCGTCGGGCGTAACCTGGCCGGTTATGATTTCTGTTTCGAAAAGTCCGGTAATGGGGTGGCCCTGGCATCAGCTTACCAAGCAGCCATGTCATTATAAGGGAGTGAGAAAGATGAAAAAACATCGGATTAATCCCGATCGTTGTACCGCATGTACCAGTTGTATCGCTCAATGTCCGGTAACTGCGGCCACCAGAAAATTCCGCGGTCCGAAAATGATGGGACCGGCCCTGGAAAGAATGCGGCTGGCCCAGGACGATGAAGATCCTTCACTTGATTATTGTTCAAACTGCAAAAATTGTGACATTTCCTGTCCCTTTGGCGTGCCTGTTTCAACATTAAATATGCTGGCCCGGGCCAAGCAATATCAAAAAAAGAACCAACGTCTGCGGGACAATATCCTGTCCCACGGGGAAAAGATGGCCAAACTGAGCAGCGCCATTCCCGGCATGGCTGCCGCTACTAATTTCGGTATGACCATTGGCCGTAAATCAGGCCTGCTGGATTTGATTGGCATTTCCGGCAAGGCGCCGCTGCCGGCGTATCACGCCAACTCTTTTGTCAAGCAGTTCAAAAAGCTGAAACAGCAAAGCTTTCCGGATAAAGTTGTGTTTTTCCCCGGCTGTTTTATCAACTATAATGATCCGCAGGTTGGCTTGGATTTTGTGGCGGTAATGCAAAAAAACAACATTGAGGTCATTGTGGATGAAGATTTTGTTTGCTGCGGGTCACCATTGGTGGTCAACGGCTACCTGGACGAAGCGCACGAAAACGCCGTTAAGAATACCGGCCTGATAAGCAAATGGATCGCCGAAAGTTATCCGATCATCACCTGCTGTACCAGCTGCGGCTTGATGCTCAAGCAGGAGTATCAGGAACTGTTCGGTCTGGAGGCAGTCCAAGAGAACGCCCGTCATATGTATGATTCGATGGAGTTTCTAGCCCTGTTGCAGGATGAGGGGCGGTTAAACACCGATTTCAGCCCGGTTGACGCTGAATATCTGTATCACGCTCCCTGCCATTTGCGCGCTCAGGGCATGGGATTGCCGGCGCTGGAAGTTTTGCCGCTCATTCCCGGATTGAAAATCGCCAATGCGGATGCCGGCTGCTGCGGTATTTCGGGCAATTATGGCTTTAAAGCCGACAAATACGATATTGCCATGGCTGTCGGCCAAAACCTGTTTGACACCATTACGGAAGCCGATGTGGATACCGTCGTATGCGATTGCGGCACCTGCCGCCTGCAAATTACGCATGGCGCCAGGGTGAAAACAGTTCATCCGGTGTCGCTGCTGCGTCAGGCTTACCGGGTTTAGCAAAAGGGCGGTTGGGGCCCGTTAGGATTGAATTATTTTAAGCGCAATGATTGATTGCGCTTTTTTTCTCATCTATTCAATGTTTGATAAAATTTTCCAGAAAAATAAACTAAATTTTGCCAGTTATTTGCTAAGTGCTTTTTGTTTATGCTAAAATAGTAAATGGATAGGAGGTGTGCAAAGGTTGATAACAGGATTAATGATACTGGAAGCTGTCATATGTATCGCACTTATTGCTACTGTAGTGCTGCAATCGGGGAAAAGCGCCGGCATGTCCGGTTCAATTGCCGGCGGAGCGGAAGCCATTTTTGGCGGCAAGAAGAAGGGCCTTGACGGAATATTGGCCAAGGCTACGATGATACTGGGAATTTTATTCGGTATTGTAACATTAATTATTGTAAAGGTGCAGTAATCGTCACACTACGCCTCAATTAAGACTGAGCAATTGGGGCAATCAGGCAAGAAATAGCAGACAAATGAATACGCGCTCAATTGAGGAGGGAATTTTTCACATGGATTTAGTGTATGTTGCGCCTGTGGCCGGTATTGCGGCGTTACTGTTTGCCGCATACTTAATGGCCAGTGTATTAAAGGAAAGCCCCGGCAATGCCAGGATGCAAGAACTGTCCCAAGCGATTTTTGAAGGAGCGATGGCTTTTTTAAATCGTCAGTATAAAACCCTCATTCCGTTTACGATTGCTATTTTTGCTATTTTGTATTATGTGGAAGGCTACAGGCTGGCTGTATCGTTCTTAGTCGGAGCCGTTTGTTCGGCCATTGCCGGCTATGTGGGGATGACTTCGACCACCAAAGCCAACGCCCGTACTACAGAAGCTGCCCGTACCAGTCTTAACAGTGCGTTGAGTGTGTCCTTCCGGGCCGGGGCCGTCATGGGTATGTCGGTCGCCGGTTTGGGTTTGTTGGGTGTTTCCGTATTATATCTCATTTTCCGGGATCCGGTCGTGATCAATAGTTTTGCCTTTGGCGCCAGCGCCATTGCCTTTTTTGCCCGGATTGGCGGCGGTATCTATACCAAAGCCGCTGATGTCGGAGCAGATCTGGTGGGCAAGGTCGAGGCGGGAATTCCCGAGGATGATCCCCGCAATCCGGCGGTTATTGCCGATAATGTGGGCGATAATGTCGGCGATACCGCCGGTATGGGAGCTGACTTGTTCGAGTCCTACGGGGCTACAGCCATTGCCGCCATGCTCATCGGCAACACCCTGTTCGGCGTTGATGGCGTGTTGTTCCCCCTGCTGATAGGCGCCGCCGGAATTGCCGCCGCCATTATCAGTACCTTTCTGGTTCGCACTGGCGAGGACGGCGATCCTCAGGCGGCGCTCAATCGCGGACTGTGGAGCACCAATGTGCTGACTGCTATTATGGCCTATGCTCTGGCCACCTATGTTTTTGGCCCGAAAGGATTCGGAATATTCGTTGCAATTGTCTCCGGCCTGGTCGTCAATGTTCTGATCGGGATGATTACCGAATATTATACATCCAGCAGCAAACCGCCGACGCAGCATATTGCCGATGCCTCTAAAACCGGCCCGGCCACCAATATAATCTCCGGTCTTGCTGCCGGTTTAAGAAGCACCGGATTGCCGATGCTGGTTTTTTCCGCCGCTATCTGGCTGGCTTACAATCAGGCCGGCATTTATGGCATTGCCATGGCCGCCATGGGCATGCTTTGTACTGCCGCCATGGTTGTCGCGGTTGACTCCTTTGGCCCTGTCGCCGACAATGCCGGCGGTATTGCCGAGATGGCCGAGTTAGGGCCGGAAGTCCGCAAAACCACCGATAAGCTGGATGCGGTCGGCAATACAACCGCCGCCATTGCCAAGGGCTTTGCGATCGGCTCAGCCGCACTTACTGCTTTGGCCCTGTTTACCGCTTTTGGTGAGGAAATTGCCAAAAATCCCAAACTGGCCGGTTTGCTGGTGAACGGTCATTTGGTCATTAATCTGACCGAGCCGGGCGTAATTATCGGGATTTTCTTAGGAGCGACCCTGCCGTTTCTGGTATGCGCCTTTACCATGGAAGCTGTGGGTAAGGCCGCTTTCGAAATGATTGAGGAAGTGCGCCGTCAGTTTCGGGAAATTCCCGGCATCATGGAAGGGACAGGAAGGCCCGATTATGCCAGATGCGTGGATATCAGCACCGCCGCCGCTCTCCGGGAGATGCTGCTGCCGGGCATATTTGCCGTAGGCGCGCCGTTATTGGTTGGTTTTGTCATGGGCGCCAAGGCTTTAGCCGGATTCCTGGCCGGCGCTACCGCCGCCGGGGTATTGATGGCCATCTTTATGTCCAATGCCGGCGGGGCCTGGGACAATGCCAAAAAATATATTGAATCAGGCCATCTGGGCGGTAAAGGTACGCCGACCCATGCCGCCGCCGTTATTGGCGATACCGTGGGTGATCCTTTCAAGGATACCTCCGGACCGGCGATGAATCCGCTCATTAAAGTAGCGGGCACAATATCGTTGATTATTGCACCGTTTCTGTTTTTCTAACTACATATGACGATAAACACCCCGGGCCTGCGCAGGCCCGGGTCTTATACATTTGGGGGGCGGCGGTAAAGAGCATGACAAATGCTGTGTGACGGCTCTTTTTTGTTTGGCGACAGGCGGCATTTATGCTATAATTTAATAATTGACGCGCTTGTACAATTTTTACTAGGAGCTGCAATGGAACAGATTATTGGTTTTTTTGAAAATTATGGGATCTGGGGTTTGTTTTTCATAGCGTTTATTGAGTCCTTTATCTCGCCGATATTGCCTGATGTTATGCTGATACCGATGATGCTGGCAGCGCCGGACAAGGCTGTTTATTATTCGGCGGTAGTGACTGCGGCATCGGTGGTGGGTGGTTTTATCGGCTACGGCATTGGCGCGAGGTTTGGCCAGTTGGCCCTGAACAGGTTTGTACCGGTGCAGTATACCGAAAAAATCAAGTACTGGTTTGACCGTTATGGCGGCTGGGCAATTTTTTTAGCCGCAATGGCGCCGATCCCTTATAAGTTTGTGTGTATATCGGCCGGTACTTTCCGGACAAATATGCTTGTTTTCACGGTCGCTTCTATTTTAGGCCGGGGCAAGCGCTTTCTGCTGCTGGGTATTTTATTCCATTATTATGGCCCTGAGGCGCTGCGGATGCTGAATCTGATTCCCGAGCAATGGATTGTGCTGGGCTTGCTGGCGGCGGCTGTTGCACTGGCCGCACTTTACTATGTAAAATACAGCCGCCGGCGAAAATGCCGGCAATAGTGATTGAACCAAGGTCATTTTGGAGGACCTTGGTTTTTTCTATTAGGTTGGCAACGGTTAATTTTGCGGAAGGATTTTATAATGTTTCCCGCAAATGGTATAATGATAATAGGAGAAATTGGGGCGGGGGAATGGTTTTTGGTTATACTAAAAGGAGCTGAACCTTTTTTACTGCCAGGCAGTAAGCAGGGCGTATTATTAATTCACGGGTTTACCGGTTCGCCGTCCGAAATGCGACTGCTGGGGGAGTTTTTGCAGAAGCTGGGTTATACCGTTTTGGCGCCCCGGTTATGCGGTCATGGCACAAGCGCTGCTGAAATGGCGGAGACAAAATGGCCGCACTGGTATGATGCGGTACAGGACGGATATCATTTATTACAGGGGCTGTGTACGGAAATTTCCGTTGTCGGTTTATCCATGGGCGGATTGCTTTCTTTAAAGCTGGCGGTTGATTACCCGGTAAGCAAAGTAGCCTGCCTGAGCGCGCCCATTTATATTGCCGATAAACGACTTCCCCTGCTTAACCTGGTTCGGATGTTTCGTAATTTTGTCCCGAAGAAACGCCGGCGGCTGGAAGTTGACCCACTTTATTCGGTATGCTATGACCAGACGCCGCTAAGCAGCTTAAGCAGTCTGTTGGCTCTAATTAAGCATGTCAATCAACAGCTGCCGGATATGGACAAGCCGGTATTGATCATGCAGTCACGGCGGGAGCATACCGTTCAGCCGAAAAGCGCCCGGCATATTTATGACCGGGTGGGCAGCAGCGATAAACGCCTGATCTGGCTGGAAAAATCGGGCCATATTATTACGTTGGATGTTGAACGTGACCTGGTGTTTAAGCAGATTAAAAATTTTTTACAATATGGAAATTAATGAATGGAAATTAATTACATATTGGTTTTTTCAGGATGAACAAGCGCTCTGTAAGGGAATAATAGATAAGGTGGTGGGTTATGCGGGAAAGAAGCGGACGATACAGCGGTGAAATGTGCTTTGCCTGCGGCATCAACAATCCGATAGGGCTAAAGCTTAAGTTTCGGGAAGAAGAGGATACCTACATAACGAACTTTACCGCCGGGACTGAGCATCAGAGCTATGACGGTATTGTGCATGGCGGAATCATCAGTACTTTGTTGGATGAGGTTATGACCGGATATATTTATGCAAAAGGCTATAATGCAGTAACAGCCAGGCTGGATGTACGATTCCGAAAACCTACGCCGATTGGCGAGCCTCTAAAAATCACCGGCAAAATGATTGGTCAGCGGGGCAATATGATTGAATTAAGCGGTACTATTGAATTGGCTGACGGTACTATTACTGCACAGGGGAAAGCGACAGTGGCAGTTCTGGAGGAGCTGGAACAATGAATTTAAAAGAAAAGATATTAGCTTTTATGCGTAAAGATGCTTACAAACCATTAACCGCTGAGGATTTGGCGGAGCAGATGGAGTTTAAGGGAACAGACCTGGCTGAATTTTGGGATGTTCTGCAGCAGCTTGAGGATAATGCCGACATTATCAAAACGCGGTTTGGCAAATATGGTGTGCCGGAACGTATGAATTTGGTTGTGGGCCGGCTCAGCGCCACCAATAAAGGGTTTGGTTTTGTCATTCCCGAAAACCCACAGAGTCCTGATGAACCTGATGTTTTCATTCCGCCTGACGCCATGATCAGCGCTATGCACAATGACCGGGTTGTGGCCAGAGTACATCGCCAGTCCAGCCAGGGGCGGGCCAGGGAGGGCGAGATTATCCGGGTGGTCAACCGGGCAAACAGTAAAATCGTCGGCACATTTGAATGCAGCAGGCATTTTGGTTTTGTTACGCCTGATGACCAGCGGGTCGGTCATGATATTTTTATTCCCAAAGATGAGTTCAATGGCGCGTCGGTCGGGGCAAAAGTTGTGGTGGAAATTACTAAATGGCCCGAGAAACGGCGCAGCGCCGAAGGCAAAGTTATTGAGGTTCTGGGGGTCAAAGGTGATCCGGGCATTGAAATCCTGTCAATCATCAAGAAACATAATCTGCCAACCGAATTCCCGGTGGAGGTTGACCGGGCGGCTGATAAAGCGCCAGCCTCCATCAGCGCCGGTGAATTGGCGGGACGCCGGGATTTACGGCATTTACCCCTTGTGACCATTGACGGTGAGGATGCCAAAGACCTTGATGATGCCGTGTATGTCAAACGGCTGCGTGAAGGCCGCTTTTTACTGGGGGTGTATATTGCCGATGTCAGTTATTATGTGCGGGAGAATACGCCGCTTGATCAGGAAGCGCGTTCACGGGGAACAAGCGTCTATTTGGTTGACCGGGTGCTGCCAATGCTGCCGCCCCGTTTATCCAACGGTATTTGCAGCTTAAATGCCGGTGAAGACCGTCTGGCCATGTCGATTGAAATGGAAATCGACTATCGCGGCAAGGTGCTGAGCTACGAAATTTTCCCCAGTGTAATCAGGGTGCAAAAGCGCCTGACCTATACCATTGTCCGAAAAATTCTGGTTGACCATGATGAAGCGCTGCGGGCTGAGCACCAGGATTTGCTGGAGCCGCTGGAAAATATGGAACGCCTGTGCCATATTCTGCGCGACCGCCGGATGCGCCGCGGGGCTGTTGATTTTGATTTTCCTGAAATTAAAGTCAAGCTGGATCAAGCCGGCCAGCCGGTTGAACTTGTAAAAAGGGTCAGAACTTTATCCGAGTCCATTATTGAAGAATTTATGCTGGTTGCCAATGAAACAGTGGCCGAGCATATGCATCAACTGGGTGTACCGTTTATGTTCAGAGTCCATGAACAGCCCGAACAGGGTAAAATGGATAAACTCAATAATCTGCTGCACAATTTTGGGCAGAGCCTGCCTAAGAGCAGAGAGATCAGGCCAAGCGTGCTGCAGAAAATCTTAAGCCGGATTGCCGGACGGCCTGAGGAGCGGATTATCAGCACGGTCATGCTGCGCTCACTCAAGCAGGCCCGTTATGAGGCGGAAAACCTGGGCCATTTTGGTCTGGCGGCTACCTATTATACGCACTTTACTTCGCCCATTCGCCGTTATCCTGATCTGATTGTGCACCGGCTGATCCGGGAGACCTTCAATACCGGTGACGTATCGGCCAAACGGCGGCAAAAACTGGCGGCCATGCTGCCGGAAATCGCCATTCACTCGTCACAGCGTGAGCGGGCGGCGGCTGAGGCTGAACGGGAAACGGTCGATCTGAAAAAAGTGGAATATATGGCCAGGTTCATTGGCGAAGAATTTGACGGCGTGATTAACGGCGTCACCGCCTTTGGCATCTTTATTGAACTGGAAAACGGCGTCGAAGGCCTGGTTCGTGTTTCCAGTATGGATGACGACTACTATCAGTATGTGGAAGAGCAATACGCCTTGATCGGCGAACGGACCAAAAAGGTTTACCGGCTGGGCGACGCCGCCCGGATTCTGGTGGCCAGGGCCAACCCGGCGGACCGGACCATCGACTTTGTGCTGGCTGACAATGGCAGTATTGCCAAAGCGCTGGCTCCCCGGCCGGGTGAAAAGAGCCGCAGCAAGGGGAAAGGGACGGCAAAGCCTGAACTGACCGCTGCCGGCCCTAAACCGCGCAAGAAGAAAACAACCACCGGGCAAAAGCCCAAACGCCGTAAATAACGCAAACGCCTGCCCGCTGATTCCGGGCAGGCGTTTAATAATGCAAGGACATTGACGCATGCGCAAAGAGCTGGGCAATGGAGACAGCGTGCATTGTCCGGCTGGCTGACATTTGGTATAATAAATTGAATATAGACGGCTGAATTATCAGCCGGTGAGGTGAAAGAATGGAAAAAGGAACAGCAATTAAAATAGTGGCCGAGAATCGCAAAGCACGCCATGATTATCATATTCATGAGACCTATGAAACCGGTTTGGTGCTGACCGGCACTGAAGTCAAGTCGCTGCGGGCCGGAAAAGCCAATTTAAAGGACAGCTACGCCCGGATTGAAAATGGTGAAATGATGCTTCACAATCTGCACATCAGTCCATACGAGCAGGGCAATCAGTTCAATCATGAGCCGCTCCGAACCAGAAAGCTGCTGCTGCATAAAGTTGAGATTATGAAGCTTTTCGGCAAGACCAGGGAAAAGGGCTATGCCCTGGTGCCGATCAAGCTTTACTTTAGCCGTGGTAAAGCCAAGCTGGAACTAGCGCTGGCGTCCGGCAAGAAAAATTACGATAAACGCCAGGATCTTGCCGAACGCGACGCCAAGCGGGAAATGGACCGGGCCTTCCGGGAACGCCAGAGGGGGTAATATCAGCGAAAGTCATTGCTATGGGCAATTGCCGGGCGGCTCCTGAGCTGCAGAATAATTACACTGGCGATAATGAGCATCCCGCCCAGGGCCTGGAGCAGTGAAATGCTGTCGCCCAGCAAAGCTGCCGACAGTAACACGGTAATCAGTGGTTCGGTGGTGCTGATAATGGAGGCATTGGCAGCGCCAATGAGACTGAGGCCTGCAAAAAAGAACAGTATACCGACAATCGTGCCAAGTACCGCGATGCCCGCCAGCGCCAGCCAGCCAAGCGGCGGCAGCGCGAGGATCAGGCTGCTCTGGAACAAGCCAATGGCGGTAAAAGCGGCGCCGGCGGCGGAACAGACATACATTGTCGCCACCAATGGATGAATGTTTTTTAACAGGCGGTTGCCGATGACGATATAACCGGAATAAAGGACGGCCGCACTTAAACCGAGCATAATGCCAATCGGATTAACCCCGCCAGAGGATACGCCCAAGATTAAAACAAGGCCGGTGAAACAGATGGTTAAAGCAAGGCTTTTATACCAGGTGATTTGTTCATCGCCAATGGCAAAGGACAACAGGGTAACCAGAGCCGGATAGGTATAAAGCAGCAGCGCTGCCAGCGGCACCGGCACGTATTCTATTGAAACCGCAAAGCAGGCTGACATGGTGCCATAGCCGAGGGCGCCCAGCAGACAAAGCCGTAGCCTTGTTTTGGCGTCAATATGCACGGATATATTCCGTAATTTTAGAATGGGCCAGAGCAGGAAGGCCGCCAGCATAAACCGCATGGCTAAAACTGTTACACTGTTGGCCCCGGCTAGGTAAGCCACTTTGATAAAAATAGCTAGTGTGGCAAACCCGGCAGCGGACGCTAATACCAGCAAAGTACCCTTATGTTGCGCCGACATGGTTTGAACCTCGATTCTGAGAATTTTTTAACAAGACTAAACCGCTCGTTATCCTCCTTAGCGGGGGAATACGAGCGGCTGTTCCGGAATTAACTAGCTGGAACATAGATGAACGCTTCAATCGCACTCACTACTCTAATATATGGGAAGGCGTTCGATTGTGCAAGTGGTATTTGTACTGGCAAAAAGTACAGATTGATTGTTGTTGTATTTATGGTATAATATATGTTACTATTAAGCAAGCGTATCTTGATAGTTTCAAACTAACTTGTTTAGCGTTTTTATTCGGGGGCGTAATGGTTTCGACAGGGGTAGTTGTAGCATAGGTAGCGAGCCGGGGTTCCATCAGCCCGTCAAGACGGTGGAAAATTGTAAACGCAAACGAAGATTACGCTTTAGCAGCTTAATGCTAACGTTCTACTCTCCCTCTTCCTGCGGGGCGGGATAGGACGTCACTTAGCGGGATACCTGAGGCTCAATTCTCGGAGAGCCGACTGGGAAACTTTATCGAGATAGCACCAGCGAAGCCTGTCTGTGGGCGTCAATGGCGCGAAATCTAAAGCACAGAATGCGCTCGGAGAAGCTTATGTGACAATGCTTTTGGACAGGAGTTCGATTCTCCTCGCCTCCACCAATCAAATCCGGAAATGAATTGAACCCGTGAATTTCGCGGGTTTTTTGCTATGTTTAGTTTTGGTAGGGTTCGGGTGGCTCCACCAGCAAAGTCTGGAAGCTTCTTTGCTTAGTTACAAAATTGATTTTTACTTATATTTAGGATGGTTATGTAGGAGAAAAATACGTTTAAAACTTAAAAAGGATTCTTCTGAATTTTGTTAAAATAGCAGGGTTTTTGTATTTTTTATGGTAAAGATTATATAACTTGGTTGAAAATATAAATATTGACTCAAGAGAACCGTCCCCACGAGTCCCTCTTCAAGAGAACCGTCCCCATGAGTCCCGTTTAGCTAGTTGGGCTTTTTATTTGCTTGACAAAGAAAAGTCCGATCGAAAGCGTGAGCGACTGCTGTGGATAGTAGGGGCCGGGGTTGGAACTGTCAGTAAATATCCATCTGTACACTCAATAAAGATATCTGCAGAAATCGCTCATTGGGTGTACGGATAAATAATGAGAGCCGATATACAGGAAAACATAACTTAGATAGAGTCCTTGGCTATGTCGGTTCTAAAAATATAATGAACGGGGATATACGAAATGTGTCAAGGGGACGGGGGTGTTGACACATGAAAGTTTAAAGTAAGATAAGCTGGAGATTAAATGAATGACACGAAGCAATGGCCTCACCGTTCGAATCCGTAATATGGTTTTACCAACGATCGCAGGCGATCTCAGAACTGAAAACCTGAAAGATAATAGAGCCGGACCTTTTTTGTCACTGTGCATTAAGTGTTAAATATCTTTGTCGCTCGCAATAATGACTGGCAAGGAGGCAGCAGATGTTTTGCGCTGTTCTTCTTCGGAGGCGATTCATTGAAATCGTTTCCGCACTTATACTGTGCAAGATAAATAAAAGTGCCAAAAAAGGAACGTCAGGCTGTGCGAAAAGACGAACACTTCAGTGTGCTAAGGCATCAAAAATCGAATTTCAAGAAGAATAGCGGCAAAATCAAAAGGAAAGCCGGTAGCCTTTCGAAGATGCGGCGCAAAAAATCAAAAAAAACGGCTTGCACGTCCCTAAGCATGGTCTAGTATCCGGGGCGGTCATCATTGCGTCCAGTCTTGGCTTCATCGTATATTCGTTGACGATGGCATATTTCTTAGCGTGGCAATAGTCCCCACGAAGCTGAGCTGAAATAGACTCCTCACGCTGATTGTTTGATGAATAACGAGGGTAAATAGCGGCGCATATCGTCAGATAAATAATTTTTATCGTACATATGTTTGGTTTGAGCGGTTAAAATTTTTTTAGTTCAGCCAATTTCTTTGGTATTCCCGCGATATCGGCCAAAGTATATAAAGAGGCTTCCTGATATTCCTGCAATGTACTGTCAGGCAGCAAAAGCTCTACGGCAAAGGTATTGGCCTCTCGCTCGATTTTTGCTACGGAAAACAGTGTATGACGTTTTAAGAATGGCGTGTTGACATTGGTGTGTACAACAGCGTGGCCCAGCTCATGAGCGCAGGTGAATATGCGTTCTTTTTTTATAAGATGCTGGTTGATGTGAATGAATTTAATCCGGAAATCCTTAGTGTAATAGCCCATTGTTTGGCCTAAAGGTTCATAGGTAATATTGATGTTCAATTCTTTTGCCAGTGCGAATGGACAATTGGTTTTATACTTCTTCACTAGTTCCACTACAATATTTTTTATCATTATACAGAAGCCCTCCCGTGAGGCTATTTCCGATATTTTTTTGGAGTGAATTTTTGTTTTGCCATCTGTTTAGCTAAACGTATAGTATTTTCAAGGGAGATACGAAGGAGTTCCTTGTCTTCGTCTGACATTGGCTCGTCTCCGTCATAATAGGCAAGGCCGCTGTTGCCCGGCGTTAGATCGGTCAGGATAGACTCAAGGCGTTTTTTGATACTTCTTTCGTCTTTGGCGGTGAGGGGCGGAAGCGGGTTGGGGGTGGCGGGGGGTGTTGTAGTCTTTAATTGTGAAATCCCTGAGATTTCAGGTATAGAATGATTTACTAAATATTCCAAAGGAACATTTAATTTTCTTGCGTACTCTTCTACAACTGTAATTTTAGGGGTTCTTTGGTTGGTTTCATAGCGGCTGATTACCTGTTTGGATGTGCCCAGCAATTCGCCTAACTCTTCTTGAGACATATTCCGCTCAGTTCGAATTTTCTTTAACTTATCACCAAATGTTAATATCATAAAATCCCCTCATGCAATAAAGTAGATTAAGAATAGCATTTTTTGTCACCAAAATCAATACAAAATTAGCTGATGATATAAATGTTACCGAATAGTTGACAAGAAAAACAACAAATGTTACGATACTTTTGTCACCGATTGGATAACAAATGTTATTTATAGAAATATGATTCCACGGCGGAAATGGCAAAGGAACATGGAGCAGCGCCGTCAGTATATAGAAACGGCTTAAAGGAACCTGCTGTTACTGATTAAATGCTTTGACCAGACCTCTTAGCATTGCCAAATTTTTTTGAAACTTTAGTCACCAAATAGGCAATTGTTTTCAGATAAGGCGAGGTTTATTTCTTCCTGGGACGATTATTCATAAATAGCGAAACAGCCCGAAAAAAGGAGCGACGCTGATCGCTCTGCTAGACTTTGTGGAGGAGGGGTAATGAAATGCAGGCAGTAGACATTAAAGCGCAAATGAAAAAAGAAAATCAAGTGGCGGCAAACTGGCTGATCTATTATCGGGCACGCAAGCGCAGCTACGATGAACGCCGTGAGGAAATGCTCAGCAGTACCGGGGAGAGGCATGAAAACATTGGCGGCAGCCGTTCATCGCTTCCTGGAAAGCCGGTGGAAAGCATGGTTTGCAAACTGGCGGAGCATGATGCATCGGACACGGCCAGGTGGCTGCGGGTGGTCGAGAGTGTACAGGCTATTATCGGCCCTAAAAAGCGGCAATTGCTTGAACTGCGCCAGGAATGCCGGTTTTACATGTCGCCGGACGGAGGCCGGCCAGGCTGGATTGCGCCGGTGCAGCAGCGATTTGGCGAGCTTACGGGAGAGTGTCCGGCGGAGAACAAGATCAGGGAAATGTGGTATGAAATTGTTGGGCTGGCCGTAAGGATAGCAGCAATTCTAAATTGCAAGTTTTAGTTTAGAGGGGGACTAAAACCCCCGCTTTTCTGTGATAGTATGACATTAGTGAGAGCCTGGGATGAAGAAGAGCTCCAGCGGCCTCACTCACATCAAAGCATTATAGTAAGGAGAAGGGAGTTGAAAAATGTTTATGATTAGGGACGCCTCTGCTAGCTTTGCTGGTAATTAGTCGACAGCAGGCAGGTAAAAGCGTACCCCAAACGGGAGGTGATGACTGTATGATCTGGCTGAATGGCAGGCCGGTCGTGCTGCGTACGGATTAACAATTGCATCGCAGCTGAACTGGCTGAAAAGAGCTAAGGGGACAATAGATCAAGAAAGGGGATTTTCATGCTCATTGACATGATCGACGGCATTGGCCGCGCCCTGGGTGGCGAATATGCCGGCCGGCCGGTCTATATCGACGAACCGGAACAAGGTCTTAGCCCGCCGTGCTTTTGGATCGTTAATCTGATGAACGCCGAGGCGCATAACTTCGGTGACAGATACCGGCGCGAATACTCTTTTGATATTCACTACTTTCCGGAAGACGCAGCCAAGCCGGCCCGTGAAGCGGCCGCTGCAGGCGAAGCCCTTTTCCTGGCCCTGGAGTACATTACGGTCAACGGCTCGCTCATCCGGGGCACTGATATGCAGCACCAACTGATTGACGGTGTGCTGCATTTTTTTGTGAAATACAGTGTATTTATCCGAAAACTGAAAGACCCGGCGCCCTATATGGAATTTTTAGACCAACGGCAGCGGGTGAAAGGAGACTAGTATGACAAAAATAACGGAAAAACCGGCTGTGTCCGCCTATACCCGGGAGCAGATATGCGTCTCGGAGCGGTATCGGGCAGACCGGGATATTTTAACGGCGCTATTAGCGCCCGGGCAGTTATACACAGCAACGGAGATTAATCAAATTGTCCGCAATTTCAAGCAATCCAGGCTTAACGAACAAATCAACGGAGGTGAGCGTTAATGGCATTGGGCGGTGGAATATGGATGTTTCAAAACAAGGTCCTGCCGGGCGCATATATCAATTTCAAAAGTAAGAACCGGCCGGTCGTCGACTTTGCCGACCGCGGTTATGCGGCGATTCCCGTCGAACTGGACTGGGGCGTAGAAGGCGCAATCTTTACGGTTGGTCAGGCCGATTTCCAGACCGACAGCAGGAAAATTTTTGGCTATGACTATACGCATGAAAAACTGAGGCCTTTACGCGACCTGTTCCTGCATCTCAAGACAGGTCATTTCTTTCGAATAAATGGCAGTGGCGCAGCCAGAGCTGAAAATGCCATTGCCAAAGCCAAATACAGTGGCGTCCGCGGCAACGATTTGCAAGTCTCCATTGTGGAAAGCCTGGATCAGGAGGGCGGCTATGAGGTTCTTACCTATCTTGAGCAGACGGTGGTTGACCGCCAGACGGTTGCGAGCATGGCCGCTATTCAAGACAATGACTATGTTGTCTTCAAGCGCGATTTTGAATTGACCGCGACAGCCGGTACGCCACTGACCGGCGGCGCCAACGGGGCCGTGACCGGCGCCGATTATCAGGCTTTTCTGGACTTGGCCGAACAGAAATATTTCAATATCCTGATCTGCCCGTCCACCGAAGCGACTGTTAAGAGCCTGTTTATTTCTTATACCAAGCGCATGCGCGATGACGTTGGCATGAAGTTCCAGGTGGTCGTGCATAGTGTGGAAAATGCCGATTACGAGGGCGTTATCTCGGTCAGAAACAATGTCACCGACACCGGCGCTTCACCCGCCAGCCTGGTGTACTGGCTGGGAGGAGCGGAAGCCGGCTGCGCCATTAATGCCAGCCTGACCAACGCCACCTATGACGGCGAATATACGGTGGATGTGAATCTGAAACAGTCGGAACTGGCCAAATACCTGCAATTGGGGCAGGTGGTGTTTCACGGTGTTGGCAAGCGTATCAGCGGCGAGTATGTGGAAAGCGTTCGCGTGCTGGAGGATGTCAATAGCTTTACCGGCTTCACTGTGGAGAAAAACAAGGATTTCAGCAATAACCAGGTTGTGCGCATTCTGGATCAAATCGCGATTGACATTGCCACATTGTTTAATGAAAGCTTTCTGGGTAAGGTCGGCAATGATGAAATCGGCCGCGCGTCGTTCAAGTCCAATATCATTTACCATCATAAAGAACTGGAGCGTATCCGGGCCATTCAGAACTTCAACGCCGATGACGTTGTTGTGGAAAAAGGTCTTGAAAAAGGCTCGGTGCTGGTCACCGACCCGGTGGAACCGGTAGGGGTAATGGACCGGCTGTACATGCAGGTCATTGTAGGGTAAGAAAAGGGGGATGAAACACATGAGAACAACAATGCATGCCAAGGATGTTTTGCTGGCCAAGCTGGCCAGCTGTTATATCACGGTCAACGGGGAACGCCACCTTGCCTTGCAGGCTAAGGATTTGACAGCGACGGTGGAAAAGGAAAAGGTTGAAGTTCCCATTTTAGGCCGGATGATGAAAGGGCATAAGACGGTTTCGATGACCGGCACCGGCAGTCTGACCGTATACCAAAATACAGCGCTGTTTACCAATATGGTGAAAAAAGCCAAGGACAGCGGTCTGGACATTTATTTTGATATGATGGTCGTCAATGAAGATCCGGCGTCCGATGCCGGATCCCGGATTGTGACTCTGAAAGACTGCAATATTGACGGCTGCGACATTGCGGCGTTTGACGCCGACGGGGAACTGCTGGAGCAGAGCATTGATTTTACTTTCGAAGATTTCGAGATTGTCAAAAACTTTAAGGAACTTGAGGGGGTTACACAATAATGGATATGAAGTCGTTTTTTAAGGAAAGCGCTATCCCGGTTGAAAATGTAAAATACGCGGCATCGGAACGCTTTCTGGACGCGGCAGGGACCCCGCTGGAGTGGGAACTCAGGCCTCTGACCAGCGAGGAATTCGAAGCAATTTTAGACAAGGCCAAAAAGAAAGTGCCCAGCCCGGATAACCCCCGCAATCTGCTGGTTGTCACCGACAATGCCAAAGTACGTGATGAGATGCTGAAGGCATCTGTCGTTTATCCCAATCTGAAAGCGGAGGATCTGCAGGATTCCTGGGGCAGCGTAGGCGAAATTGCCACGCTGCGGGCTATGCTGCTGCCGGGCGAAGTCAATGAACTGGTCAATGTGATTCAGCAAATTTCCGGCTTTGAAGTCGGCATGGACGAAAAGATCAAGACAGTAAAAAACTAATTGCAGGCGGGGACGTTTGGGCGAACGTCCTCTATTTCTGCCTGCACAAGCTTCATCTTACGCCCAGTGTGTTCTTTGCCCTGCCGGCGGAAGACCGCGCTTTTATTATGGCTGCCATAGTCTACAAAATGGAAAAAGAAGCCCAGGCGGCAAAAGCAGCCGGGAAAAAGACAGGCAAAACGATGTCCGGCCGGCGACGCAGGAGGTGATAGTATGGCCACACTGGAAACCGTGATTGCCCTGAGAGATAAATTTACCAACACCATTCAACACATGACCGGCTCTACCCGCCAACTGACCAGCGGCCTGGATAACCTGCAGGCGGCAACAGCACATACGGATACGGCACTAGCTGGCGTGGCAGGCGCAGTGAACCGTCTCAACAGCGGTTTTACCGGCGGGGGAAATGCCGTTCAGCAGGCTGGCGGCTTTATGACGGGCTTTGCCGGCCTGGCGGTTAAAGCGGCGGGCAGGGCAGTTGCCGCTATTTCCAATATACAAACCGCACTGTCCGTCATGAGCCTGGCGAATGAATATGCGCAGACAGCAGCCCGGCTGGCGGTGATGAACGACGGTCTGCAGTCTGCGGCGCAATTGCAGAACATGATTTTCCATTCGGCCATGAATGCCCGGGTTGCTTATCAGGCAATGGCCGACGCAGCCGGCAACCTGGGCGTGCTGGCCGGAGAAGCTTTTTCCGGCAATCGGGAAATAATTACCTTTTTGGAGCAGGTCAACAAGCAGTTTGCCATATCAGGCACCTCCGCCGCCGGCATTCAGACAGCAATGCTGCAGCTGACGCAGGGCATGGGTGCCGGCGTGCTAAGCGGCGAGGCTTTGCACGCAGTACTGAATCAGGCGCCGACGATTGTTAAGACCATTGCAAAATACCTGAATGTTTCTACCGGCGAGCTGCAGACAATGGCGGACGAGGGCCGGATTACCTCAGAGATTGTCAAGTCGGCGATGTTGGCCGCGGCTGCTGAAACAAACGCTGCGTTTGAGAAACTGCCGGTGACATTCAGCCAGGCGTTCACTATGGCGGGGAATGTGGCCTATCAGGCATTTACGCCGGTATGGGAGGCGGTTGGCCGGATTGCCAACAATAAAAATCTGCACAGTATGCTGAACCGGCTGTATCCGGTGCTGCTGGTTATCGGTACAGCGATTGCCGGGGTGATTGACGGTGTTAGCTGGCTGGCCTCTGTTGTTGGAAATGTACTGGGATATGCCTTTAGCTGGGTCACGGCGATTGCCGTTATTGGTTTTCAAGCAATAACGGCAGCGATACCTTTTGTATTGGCTGCCGTTATGGGGCTGGCGGCCGGATGGGCAGTCTTGAATGCTGCTAAGCTTTACAATATAGTTACGGATGCAATGATTGCAGCTTATGTCTGGATGCAGGTTGCTGCAATTACGGCAGTTAATGCTGTGATAGCAGCATACCGTTGGCTGGTGTTGGCTGTAGTCGCGGCGAAAGGAATGTGGGCTATGGCTACCCATGGCGTGACCGTTGCTCAGACTTTGCTGGCGGTGGCGACATGGGCTGTTTCCGCGCCTTTGCTAGCAGTCGCCGCTGTAATTGTCGGCGTCATGGTGGCCGCGCTTGCGGTTTGGGGATTGGCCAGCTTAAACCTCCGGAATGCTTTCGCTGACGCGATGAATTTCATGATTGACGCCTGTCAGATCGGTGTCAATACCATGGCCCGGATGATCAATGGCCTGATTGACATTATCAACAAGGCGGCAGGCGGTTTAAATTCCTTATTTGGTACGAACATCGGGACAATAGATCACGTTGGCACGGTAGACTTCCAGGGGGCAAAAAAATGGTCAGGCTATATCCGCGAAGGCACGTTCATGGAGAATTTGACAGGCGAAATCGGAGGAATGCTCGATTTACCGGAACTGCCGAACACCAATAATTTTACTTCCAGTTATGATCCGGCCAACGCGGAAACCGCCAAAAACACCAAGGGCATTCAGGACGCACTTGGCATTCTGGATGAAGACATTAAGTATATGCGGGATATCGCCGACCGGGAGTATATCAGCCAGACCAAATACAGCACGGTGAAAATCGACATGTCCGGCATGTCAACGACGGTGAATAATCGCGGCGATCTGGATGGGTATATCGACGGCCTGGGCCAGTACATCAGCGAGAGGATTTCTAACGCGGTAGAGGGGGTGCATGAGGAGTAATGTATTATTTCTTTATCAATGACAAAATACTGCCGGTTCCCCCTCCCAAGCTGGAGGTTAAGATCAATAATAAGAATAAGACCGTCAATCTGATTAATGAAGGAGAAATCAACATTATCAAAACTCCGGGACTGACGGAGATCAGTTTTGAAGTGATGATGCCGAATCAATTTTATCCCTTTGCTGTTTATGGCGTAGCTACCTTTATCACCAGAATGTCGGGCTTGCCGCTGGGGATTACTTATGGAAAAGAGTATATTGCCGGCTTCGAGCAGCTGAAACTGAATCATAAGCCGTTTCGACTCATTATTGCCCGGTTTGGACAGAACTTCGAATATTTGTCCGATACGAACCTGTTGGTCACGCTGGAAGAATACAGCGTCAATGAAAGCTCGGAATACGGCTTTGACTGGCAGGTACCGATGCGGTTTAAGCAGTACCGGCCTTATGCAACCAAGGAATTGATGATCACCAAAAATGAAAAGGGCGAAGAGGTAGCAACCGTTAAAAAAACGCGGCCAACAACGAAGGAAGTACCCAAGGCTTACAAGGCTGCCGCAAATATGTCACTGTGGGAGGCCTGCCGGCGGGCCGCGGGCGGCAGCCTGGACTGGCGCAGCGTGGCTGAAACAAACGGCATTCGGGATAATAAGGTGATCAAGGGAGCGGTCTTAAAATTAGAGTGAAAGCATTTGAATATTTTTGAAAGCGGGTGATGCGATGCCGACAGTCCAGTTAATGATTCAAAATCGAAGTACAGACAAAATTTATCAGCCGGTCGTCTGCGATGGCGTTCAGTTGGAGTGGGAACGCAAGGGCGTTCCGGGAAGACTGTCCTTTAAAGCGGTAAATGATGCGATGCTGGATTTTGCCGAGGGCGATCCCGTAAAGATGAGCATTGACAACAAAAACATGTTTGCCGGCTACGTTTTTACAAAAATCCGAAATAAAGATCAGATCATCACGGTTACTGCGTATGATCAGCTGCGCTATCTAAAAAACAAGGAAATTAAAAACTACTCCAATCTGCGGGCCGATGAAGTGATCAGAAGCATTGCGGCAGATTTTGGCCTGGAACCCGGTGAAATAGAAAACACCGGCTACACGATCCCGCGCCGGCGCGACAACAACCAAACCCTGTTTGACATCATCCTGACGGCCTTAGATTTGACGCGGAAGGCCACCGGCGAGGTCTATGTCCTCTATGATGATTTCGGCAGGCTAATGCTGCAGAATGCCAGGAACATGCGGGTGGATATCCTGATCGATGCGGAAACTGCCGAAGATTTTACCTATACATCCAGCATTGACCGGGATACCTATAACAAAATCAAACTATATTTCGATAACGAGGAAACGCAGAAGCGGGAGCCCTATATCATACTCAACAGCCAAAGCATCGCCCGCTGGGGGCTCCTGCAATACTGCGAATCCATCGACGATAAGCAGGTCGCCAACGCGGTTACGCTGGTCCAGCAGCTGCTAAAAACCTACAACCAGGCCACACGCAGCCTGACCATTAAAAACGCGCTTGGCGACACTCGCGTCAGAGGCGGCAGCGCGATCGGCGTATCCTTAGATCTGGGTGACGTTGTGCTTAATCAGCACTATATGCTGGTGGACAAAGTTACTCATAATTTTCAGGACAATGAGCATACCATGGACCTGGAAATCCGGGGTGGTGTGATCAATGCCTGACCGGGACGTTGTTTTCCTTATCAAAAAAGCGGCGGTTTCAGCTGTTGAAGCCGGCTATCCCTCTGACTGGATTGTGGGGACGGTGGAAACGGTTAATCCGCTCACAATCAAGACCGAGCAGCAGGAAATTCTGGACGCGGAATATCTTTGGCTTACAGACGCTGTTCGGGATTATGAAGTGGATATTGAAGTCAGCCATGTCACTGAGATTAGAGCCGGCGGCGGGGGTTACGCCGAATTTGCCGGTCATGACCATGATTATAAAGGGCGCAAAAAAATCACTGTCTACAACGGCCTGCAGGTGGGCGAAAAGGTATTCATGCTGCAAAAGAAAGGCGGGCAGGCGTTTATTGTCCTGGGACGCGTATTTGCGCATACCCATCTGCGTGGGCAGTGGCTGTGAAGGAGGTGCATGCTGTTTGATACCGGTTGCCGGCAAGACAACTTTTTTACAGGATATTCAAGAGGTCCAATATCCTAATCTTACCTACAAAATGAACTTTGAGGATGAAACCATTCGCAACTATACCAATGATCTGGAGGCGATTGAGCAGGCTTGTTATAAAATCCTTAGTACGGAGCGATACCGCTATATCATCTACAGCTGGGGCTATGGCATTGAGCTAGAGGCTCTATTTGGACAGCCGTTGCCGTATGTCTATTCGGAGCTGCCGCGGCGCATCAAAGAAGCGCTGCTGTACGATGACCGAATAAGCGATGTCACGGACTTTCAGCTCAGCCACAAGAAAGGTGATGTGACGGCGCTATTCACGGTGGTGACAACTGCAGGCACACTGGAGTTGAGCAAGGAGGTGCAATTCAATCATGTATGAAGCTATGACTTATGAAACTATCTTACAGCGTATGTTGGGCCTGGTGCCCAACACGCTGGATAAGCGGGAAGGCAGCGTCATTTATGACGCCTTAGCGCCGGCCGCTGCCGAGCTAACCCAGGCCTATATTGAACTAGACCTTAACCTGCAATTGGCTTTTGCTGACACCTCTCGCGCTGAATATTTAGCCATGAGAGCGGCCGAAATGGGGATAGACCGGATTGCCGCCACTTATGCCTTGCGTAAGGGCTTTTTTTATACCGCCAGTAATGCGGCTATGGATGTTCCGCTTGGTTCCCGGTTTACCCTGGAAGGTTTGCATTATGTCACAGTAGAAAAAATCAGCGCCGGCCAGTTCACCCTGCAATGTGAGACAGCCGGCGCTGCGGGAAATATCCCGTTCGGCAACATGGTGCCGGTCGATTACACCGATGGCTTGGCCAAAGCGGAATTGGCCGACATTCTCACACCTGGCGAGGATGAAGAAACTGACGATTCCCTGCGTGAACGGTATCACTTCCGGGTGCGGCAGCCGATCACCAGCGGCAACATCTATCATTACAAACAATGGGCGCGGGAGGTGGCCGGAGTGGGCGATGCCAAAGTATTCCCGCTGTGGAATGGCAACGGGACAGTAAAAATAGCGATTGCTGATTCCGACATGCAGCCGGCCATACCGGCCTTGGTAACCACTGTCGCCCAATACCTGGAAACCGTCCGGCCCATTGGCGCAACCGTCACGGTCGTTTCAGCGACCGGCAAGGCCATCATTGTGACGGCTGCCGTCACCCTGGCACCGGCCATTGCCCTGCAGCGCGTGTATGACGCTTTCCTGTCAGCGGTTGACGGTTATCTGAAAGAAATTGCTTTTTCCAGCAGCTATGTCAGCCATGCCCGAATCGGCACATTACTGCTCAGTATTCCCGGTGTGGACGACTACAGCGGCCTGACCTTAAACGGCGCTGCCGCCAATGTTGCCCTGTCCGGCGAGGAAATTCCAGTTTTGGGCAATATTGATCTGGGGGTGTAACATATGGCCTATCCTTTAGAGATTGACCAATTTCCGGCCAAACTCAACAAAAAGACAGATGGCAGCGTCTATGTCATGGAAGAAGAACTGCCCATTACAGCCAGTAAATATGAAGGCCTGCTGGCCCATGACAACATCACCAATAATAGTATCCGGGTATACACCGGTTCCAAGCTGACCGGGCAGGAGATCATTAACTATATCATTTCCGTACCGGCGGAAACGCCCTGGCGGCGGCATATCAAAGTATTTGCCGATGTGGCAAAAGTTTATGTGACTTACGAAACGCCGGGCGACACAGTTGAGGCCGATGATGTAAACGGGCTGCAACAATCCATGACCGCCACGCAAGAGGAAGTGGAGCGGTATAAAGCGGCCAATGATAAAGCCGTCGCGCAGCTCGACAACCGGCTGACCGCCCATGCTGCCAACAAGCAAAATCCGCATGGGGTAACAGTCACGCAAATCGGCGCGGAAACACCGGATGGCGCACAAGCGAAAGCGGACACCGCCAAAGCTGCGGCAATTAGCGCGGCGGCGCAGGATGCGACTGCCAAAGCCAGTGCCGCCCAGGCCAACGCCATTGCCGCTGCCGCGCTTGACGCTACAGGCAAGGCTAATGCGGTGCAGGCCAGTGTGAACAGTCATACCGCCAACAAAAACAATCCGCACAGCGTTACCGTCGCCCAGATCGGCGCGGAGACCCCTGCCGGGGCGCAAGCCAAGGCCGATGCGGCCAAGAATACGGCTATCAGTACAGCAGCCAGTGACGCCACAAGCAAGGCTAATGCGGTGCAGGGCAATTTGAACACCCATACCGCTAACGCCAATGACGCCCATGACGTAGCCAATCGCCTGCAGGCTTTGAAAACAGTCCTGACCAACTACATTGACCAGAGCATTGCTGCCATGGTGGACGGCGCGCCGGAAATGCTGGATACGTTGTATGAGCTGGCAAATGCCCTGGGCAATGATCCGAACTTTTCGGCTACAATGACCAGCCTAATTGGGCAGAAACTAAATTCATCCGAAGTGGTTGCCACGGCGTCGGCCAATAAAGTACTGCGGCTGAATGCCAGCGGTATATTGCCTGCATCCATCACCGGGACAGCGGGGGCTGTACCCTGGACAGGCGTAACCGGCAAGCCAAGCGCCTACCCGCCCAGCATTCACGGCCATAACGCGGCCGAAATTACTCAAAGCGCCGATTACCGGTTTGTGACGGATGCCGAAAAAGCGGCCTGGCAAGGCAAATCCTCGTTGGCCTTGGGTGAAACGTCGACAACGGCTTACCGCGGCGACCGGGGCAAAGTGGCCTATGATCACAGTCAAGCCGCGCATGCGCCGGCGAGCGTCTATACCAAGGCCGAAGCGGACGGCAAATATCTGCCGATTGGCGGTTTATCATCATCCCGGCCGGTTTTTTCCTATGGGCAAACAACCGGCATTGGCAATGCGGCCAACAATCTTGGCGGGATAGTAATGACAGCTGCCGGATCAGGCGCGGCCTTTATGGCGTTTCATCGCCCCGGCGTTTATGCCGCCTACTTCGGTTTGGACACTGACAATCAATGGGCGGTTGGCGGCTGGTCAGCCGGAGCGACAAGAAGGCTGATTGCTTTCCAGGATCAGATCCCGGCTTCTTTCCCCTTCCCAACAGGCGGGATAACCTGGAACCAACTCAAGGGGGTGTAACATGGCCTACGGAAAACTTTTATACTCTGCCTTCCTCTATAGCGACCTGGGCGCAGACGCCGGGCAGTCGGACTATGAAATTCCGGATTTGATGCGCTACCTGCCCTGGTATTACCACGAATCGCCGGAAATGCTGAAACTACAGGGCGTGCTGGCCGGGGATGTCGGGGCTTTGCGATATTATGGCCTGCCAAATTTATTAGACCAGTTCTTTATTAAAACGGCCACCTGGGGCTTGGGCTACTGGGAATATGAATTGGGGCTTGCCACCGACCGCAGTAACTCTTATGAACGGCGCAGGGAAATTATCCAGGCCAAGCTCAGGGGATCAGGAACATCCACTAAGGAAAGAATCAAAAGTGTTGCCGAAGCCTTCTCCGGCGGTGAGGTTGACGTTATTGAATACAATGACGAATACCGGTTTGAAGTCAAATTCATCGGGGTATTGGGAATCCCGCCGAACATGGCGGGATTTTTAAATATGCTGGATGAAATCAAGCCAGCGCACCTGGGGTATAGCATTAGCTACACTTACACGGTCTGGAACATGCTGCTGCCGATTGACTGGAACGAAGCAGGCGCCAGAACATGGAGCCAATTACGCGTATATGGAGGATAAGCAAAAATGAAACAAACACCGAATTTAAGCTTAAATAAGCCGGAAGGTACTGACGTTGTTAACATTGATGATTTAAACGCCAACATGGATGTATTGGACGCCAAATTAGGGACAAGCGGCCATAACCATAACGGCACTGCCGGGAACGGGCCGAAGATTACCAGCGCCGGACTTGCGGCCGGGGCCGCGAATGACGCGGCCATTGGCAGCCGGACGGTCAACCAGGCGCTGGCGTCTCCGGCCAATGCGGGAACGCTAACCCAACTCTTATCCTGGCTGGCCGGGAAAATTAAGGCAATTACCGGCGCTACTAACTGGTATGATGCCCCGGCTGCAACCCTGGCCCAGCTTTGGGCCTTGTTCGGCACCTCCGGCCACAGTCATAATGGGACAGCGGGGCAGGGGCCGAAGATTGCTTACGGCAATATCAGCGGTGCGCCAACCAGCATGACGCCGACTGCGCATGCTTCAACCGCAACGACTTATGGCGTGTCAAGCGCCAGCAATTATGGTCATGCCAAAGCTACGGCAGCAGCGCCGCTGGCAGCGGGTACTGCGGCAGTAGGCACGGATAACGGCCTGTATGCGCGGGGCGATCACCGTCATCCGGTGCAGACCAGTGTCAGCGGCAATGCGGGGACGGCCACGAAGCTGGCGACAGCCAGAACCATCGGCGGCACAAGCTTTGACGGGACGGCTAATATTGTGCCTGCAAACTGCACCTTGGCGGCAAGTGCGACAAAGTTGGCGACTGCCAGAACGATTGGCGGTACCGCGTTTGATGGCACAGCCAATATCGTGCCGGCAAATTGCACTCTTGCGGCAAATGCTACTAAGCTGGCGGCTGCCAGGACGATTGCGCTTACTGGCGCGATAACCGGCAGCGGCAGCTTTGACGGTTCGGGGAATTTGTCTATTGCCACGGCGCTGGGCAGTGCCTTAGGGGATTCTGGGCATTTATTTGCTGAAACTGGGTATCAGAAATTTAGTAATGGATTAATAATACAATGGGGTAATACAACCGTATTTAATCAACGTCAATCTTTCCCCATTGCTTTCCCAAACGCTTGTTTTACTATGACCTCAATAAAAGGTAAAGAAACTAGCGAAATCTGGGAGCCATCCAGTAATCCTCCAGCAGTAACGTATAGATCAAACACGCACTATCGTATAAATGTCAGAAATGGGGACGCTGACCGAGTATATTGGATTGCAGTCGGAAACTAAAGAAGGGACTTGATAAAAATGAATAACTATTATGCAAAATTTAATGGGAAGAACGAACGTGAAACCTCTATCGCCCTTAGCGTCCACTTTACCAACGAAGAAGAATTACAACCATATCTGGATCAGGGTTTTGTGTCGATCACTGACGAAGAACAGGCGTTGTATGCCACGAATCAATATACTCGTGGTGAAGATGGCAAACCAGTCAAAAAGCCGCCATATGCGCCAACAACCGAAGAAAAAATGGCCGCAATTCGGGCAAAACGCGACCAGTTTTTGGCTGAATCCGACAAGTATATGACGCCAGATTACCCGATTACAGAAGTGCAGCGAGAAGCGTGGAAAGCTCACCGCCAGACGCTTAGGGACATGCCGGAAACATGCGATCCGGATAACCCGGTTTGGCCGGTAAAGCCGGATTAAAAACCAAGAGAGTATACTAACTGCCCCTGGTTTTTAAAAATTTCATTTTTTAATATTTACAATACCACAGTATTCCCGAATATATATTTCCTTCAGTAAAAATTTTTCAGAATATATTCTTGCATCGGAAGGTATAGATGGTGATCTTAGCGGGAGCCCAGACCACGGGGACAAACTTTCATAATGAGAATAAAGTTGATGGGTTTGTGTTTTTTGTCACAAAAGATGTCCCATGGTTTTGGATTTGCGGCGCAGTGCAGTAATATGGTGTTTTTAGGAATGTTGGTCTTCTCATGTTTTTCAGAAATAAAATTCCATTTTTGAGGTAGAATTTTTTTTGCATTGTCCAAAATTAAATTTAAAGCATCTTGGTCCAAAAAGACATAGTTTTTCGAACGGTCGGAAAGGAGGGATAATGCTTTTTCTGATATATTCTGTTTTAACCATTGGTGAACATTAATTAGCAATACACCTGCATTAAAATAACATTCACTCTGCAAATTTAGGGCTTCTGACTGCCTACGCGCAACTGATAAAACATCGGAAACAACAGCCGCTAAATGCTTTCCCATATCCAGATGAACTAATTCAGATATTTCTTGGAGACACAATATATCTTCATCAAGATACAAAAGTTTGTCGCGCTCCTTTAGAACAAACGGAATAAAAAAACGGAAATAAGTGGGTAGGGGAAGACATTTTCGTGTTGGCAAATGCGAGATAAAAGATCGTCAACCGTATAAATGGTAATAAGGATATTGGTAAATTGAGTGCCTGAGTTTTTTTAAGCGGTCTAAATCGTCTTGTTCTATAGAAGTAGCAAAAATATGAAAATCCAGAAAAAGTTCAGGATTATTAATTGCGATCGAAGTGATCGTAACGCCCAAAGGTCGGGCATATTTGGCGTTAATCCCAAAACCGATGCTGATTTGATCCTTATTAGCGGCATTTTCCGAGCAAAACTGACCATTCTTAACTATTGAATCTGCAATGACTTTCTCAAAATCCATGACAGCATCCCCTAAAATATTAATAATATCTAAAGATAAGTTTAACGTAAACTGTTATGTTTTAACAGATTTTCATTTGGGAAAAATTTAGTAAGGCGGTATATTACTAAAAATGATATTTAAAAATAAGCGCGCCGTGTAATTTTACCAGGAAAGGGATGAAAGTAATGGAGCCAACACAAGTCATATCACTAATACCATACATCGTACAAAACCCGAACTTAATCGGGTTTATTTTATTTGTCATATGTTTTCTGCCACTGTTGGCTTATGTTGTCCGCAAGGCCGACAAGCAAGCTGACCGGCAGCAGGAGTTTTTCAATCGCAGCATGGATGATGCCCAGGTCAGGGAAGAACGGCTGGGCGATTTAGTGAACAATACGCTTGCTAAGCAGACGGAAGCCCTAAACAACATTAACAATACCATGGTCTGCATTAATCAGAATGTTGGTGATATCAAAGACCGGGTTGACGTTATTGAAGATCATATCGGATTGGAAAAGGAGAGAGTATCATGAAAATGACAATTAACGGAGGTCACTGCCCTGGATTCGATTCCGGGGCAGTAGGGGCAACTGGTCTGCAGGAGGCAGTTGTTGTTAAGGATGTTATGCAGCGGGTGGCGGGTTATCTAAGGAATATTGGTTCCGACGTGTTAGAAGTACAGAAGAATGAACTGTATCAAATCACAGATGCATCTAACCGGTTTGGAGCTGATTTATTTGTTAGTATCCATTGTAATGCAGCGGTAAATCGGGCGGCGCAGGGAACCGAAACCTATTGTTATTCGCTTGGCGGGCCAGGTGAGAAGCTGGCAGGGTGCATACAGCGGCAGATTGTCAACAATCTTGGCACAGTAGATCGCGGAGTTAAAACGGACCGATTTTATGTGCTGAAAAATACTGCTTGCCCAGCAGCTTTGGTGGAGTTAGCGTTTATCGGTAACCCGGAGGATGAAAAAATGCTTGCTGATCAGGCCAAGCGGGATGAGTTTGCCAGGGCAATAGCTAGAGGAATAACGGATTACTTGTTATAAGATTAAGCCAGGGCGGTACACTTATTACTGACCCTGGCTTAAATTATATAGTTACCTGTTTATAAATAACTATGGTATAATATGGAGAAATAGCGGTATAAAAGTAGAAATCAAGCATTAAATGTTGTATTTAGGAGGCTTTATTATTACTAAATCAGTCTTGCTTTTAAATGACACAGAGGATGTATACCATTGGGGATGTTACGGAACCTCACGAGCAATTAAGGATCAGCTACTAGCAAAAGGTGCAGCAAATATTGAATCTTTGCCAGTCTATCAAGTCCATTCATTGCCAAATGTAGTAAAAAGCTCTTCGGCTTTTAAAGACAAGAACTATTTTACTCATACCTATTCTGAGTTAGCAGCAAAAATAGAGCAGTGTAACACCATAGTTATTAATGGGGAAGGAACTATTCATGATTTTCGAAATGCTCCACGAACGTTACTTTATTTAGCGTATGCAGGAAAGAATTTCTTTGGCAAAAAAGTATATTTAATCAATCATTCCTGTTATCCAAATACATGGCGGTCTGATGTTCTTGATTTTTACAAAGCGGGTTATTCTAGTTGCGATTATGTTGCAGCAAGAGAAAGACGCTCCACTCATATTATCAATAATAAACTAGGTGTCGAGTGTGTCGAAGCTTTTGATAGCTTACCTTTATCAATTAAAAATGTATATGACCAAATCCCAGAGGGGTATATCAAGAAGCCTTATATATGCATCTCAGGTGCTGTAAATTATAAGCTAGATAGATCGAAAATTATTGCGAGACAATTATTAAGATCATTTCCTAATTATAGATTTGTATATCTTGTCGGTTCTAAGGAAGAAGGTATCAACCATGAAGAACCGCGAGTTTATGATAGCTTAAAAAGTGCGCTGCCTGATCTCCAGTTAATTAATGCAACTAGCTTCACTGAGTGGCTATCAGTCATAAAACACTCCCAATTACTAGTATCTGGTCGTTTTCATTATACAATTGCAGCATTATGTTTTGGAACTCGTGCTATTTATTTTCGCTCAAATACACCTAAAATAGATAGTATAGCAGAAGATTTAAATTTACCGGGAGCTATTATGCGTAGACCGCCGTTTTTATTTGAATTAATGCTGTGGCGCAGACTTAAACAAATCAAAATAATTCCATGGCCCAATCAATTGGAGATGCTTTGCCAAAAAGCAGTAAAGAATTTTAATTGGGAGATATAAATAGTATTACAAAATATTTTCAACTATATTTTACACAACAGAATTTTATTTTTAAATCAGCTCAAACACAGGTAGATAATTGTCTGCTTGTGCTTATTTATTTACTCAAAACTAAAATTTTTCTGCATGAAACCTGCCCAGATGTACGGATAAAAGATAAGGCGTGGGGAATCCATTAGTTAAGCTTAACAGAATTGATAGACCAGTTTACGGGTGAAGCGGTGAAAAAGTCATAAAAAGAGCCCCTTTAGGGCTGACTGAAAAAGTTATGCGGTTGGTGGACTTTTCAGTGAGCCTTGAGACTCAACTAGCATCATGCCCTTATAGGGCGTAATCAAGCCACCCGTTATACGGGTGGTCCTGACTTTATAAATTTCATTTTAAATATTTACAATACCACAATATTCCAGAATATATATTTCCTTCAGTAAAAAACTTTTCAGAATATATTCTTGCATCGGAAGGTATAGATGGTGATCTTAGCGGGAGCCCAGACCACGGGGACAAACTTTCATAATGAGAATAAAGTTGATGGTTTTATATTTTTTGTCACAAAAGATGCCCCATGGTTTTGGATTTGCGGCGCAGTGCAGTAATATAGTGTTTTTAGGAAAGCTAGTATTCTCATGTTTTTCAGAAATAAAATTCCACTTTTGAGGTAGAATTTTTTTGCATTATCCAAAATTAAATTTAAAGCATCTTGGTCCAAAAAGACATAGTTTTTCGAACGGTCGGAAAGGAGGGATAATGCTTTTTCTGATATATTCTGTTTTAGCCATTGATGAACATTGATTAGCAATACACCTGCATTAAAATAACATTCACTCTGCAAATTTAGGGCTTCTGACTGCCTGCGCGCAACTGATAAAACATCGGAAACAACAGCCGTTAAATGTTTTCCCATATCCAGATGAACTAATTCAGATATTTTTTGGAGACACAATATATCCGCATCAAGATACAAAAGTTTGTCGCGCTCCTTTAGAACAAACGGAATAAAAATGGAAATAAAGTGGGTAGGGGAAGACGTTTTCGTATTGGCAAATGCGAGATAAAAGTATCGTCAACCGGATTACTTGTTATAAATATAAAATATTTCTGCATGAAATCGCGTCAAGATGTACGGATAAAGATAAGAGTGGGAATCCATGCGCATTAATCTAAACGGGTGGCATATACGTGCTGCCGGATAACACCAAGGCTGAATCCTTGCAGATGGTGCTGCTTGATGGCAATGTAACCGATTACGTGCCGGTCAAGGATGGAACTGAAATTGATGTACCGTTAGAGCGGCCAGAATCGACTGTGACTGCTATTTTAAGGGAGGAATAAGTAGATGGATCGGGCAAGAGTTTTCATAATGCATAACTGGAAATACATCGTAGGGCTGGCTATTGTGCTGGCCCTTTTGCTTTGGGGCAGGCAAGAATATCAGCAGTGGAAGCAGCACATCATTGAGCAGGCCAATCAGGCTGCCGTCGCTCAAGTGCAGACTGTCACGCTGCCGCCGCAAGTCATCCACACCACAACTGAGACAGTTCGGGAGGTAGCTGTACAGGATCCTTCTCAGCAGGGCGCCGTGCTGTCGTTCGTGGAGCGGGAGGGTAAGGTGATTGCTGTTGTGAATGGGCAGGAGGTCGAGGTGCCGAATGTGACCGGCCAGCCAGAGGTAAAATTAGGCGAGAATGGTGAGCTGCGTTTGACTTCGACGACTACGGCCCGGATTGATGTCACCGAGATGGCCAATGCTCAGGCGCGGCTGATTGCGAATCAGGAGCTTGAGAAGCAGGCAGTGGTGCATAAGAATGAAATGGACAAAGAAAAGTCCGCCCGTAAGAAGGAGAGGCTGCTGTGGATAGTGGGCGTCGGGGTTGGCGGGTATCTATTAATGAAGTAAAGGTACTTCGTCGGAACATTTGTTCGAATAATGGTGGCAGTGATCTGGTCAGACAGCTGTCAGTAAATCCATGTACATTCAATAAAGATATCTGCAGAAATCGCTCTTTGGGTGTACGGATAAATAATGAGAGCCGATATACAGGAAACACACAACTTAAATCAGAGTCCTTGGCTATGTCGGCTTCTTAGAAAAAAACGGGGGAATAATTATTATGTCAATATGTACGTGGGATCCAAACAACAAGTCAACAAATACTACGTTATCAGATGGTGACTTGACAGCGTATTTGCCAAATCAGTCAGCTTTGGTTCTTGGAACAATAGGCCACAGTAAAGGTAAGTACTATTTCGAACTGATTCAGACTGTAGGTATCCGACTATTTATGGGAATAGCAAACGAAAACTTAACTCGCAGTAATATAGATTTAAATGGTCGCTATTTTTTCGCTTATAATGGGAAAAAATATCCAGGGGCAAATAACTATGCGGAAAGTTTTGGAGTAGGTGATTGCGCAGGGATAGCTGTCGATATTGATAACGGAACATTAGAACTTTTCAAAAATGGTGTCAGTCAAGGTATTGCGTTTAGCGATATTAAAGACCTGGGTACAACTATTTATCCGTTTGTTAGTAACGGTACAGATGTTTATGGAGCAGCTACTGTCACTGCCAATTTTGGCGCAACACCGTTCCAATATCCAGTAGAAGGTTTCTTAGCGTGGAATAATGATGGAGAAGAAGCCGAGAATCCTCTCGAACTACACATCGTACTTGAAGTGGATGAACAGATTCAACTCATTGGCAACGTTCTGCCTGAGATGGCAGGCGACCCCAATTTGGAGTGGTCTTCCAATCTTTCAAGTGTCGCTTCTGTTGATTCAACCGGTATGGTGACAGCGCATGCCGAAGGATACACACATATTAAAGTAAAAACAATCAATGGCGAATGGAATGACTTTGCCCGAGTAAAAGTGGTCGCAAAAGGTGAAGGTGATAAATACCGGCTGTCGATTTTGCTAAAGACAGGGGAAAGTTGCCTGTTGGAATCGGTTTTTAATTTGGAAGATTCAGCAGAAGGGGTTGTTTGGACATCTGGAACGCCGGAGGTAGCTGCTGTCGATCCGAGTAATACAGTGCAAACGAGGGTGACAGCGCTATCAAAAGGTTTAACACTGGTAACCGTACAGACGATTGACGGTAGCAAACAGGATCAAATTTATGTAACGGTTATTGAATAATCAGATCACCTGGAGCATCGGTTTCCGGGCTTCTCATGATTACTGCCCTGCGCTGCCTAACGGTGGTGCGGGGTTTTTTATTTTGTTTCGACATAATATGTACTACTTTGCGCCTTGTTGTCATAGAAAGGCTGTAGACTTTGACTTTGTCTACAGCCTGGGAGGAACCTGGTAATTTTTACAGGTTCCTCCTTTTGCCTATAAAGGTTGTTTTCTCGGGCAACCAAATTTATTAAATGGATTTTTTGAAATTGAGTTTTTATCAGTATCTGGAATCCTGTTAAGGGCTAAAGCTGGAATTTGGCGGCAATACCATTTAGTTCGACCGCCATCGTGGACAAAGTTTCGGCGCTTGAACTGATCTCATGGAGGCTGGCGCTTTGCTCTTCCGCCGCTGCCGCTGTCGTCTGCGTGTTGGCGTTGGTTTGCTCGGCGATATGGCTGATATCCTGAATATTGGCGACGATCGCCTGCATGCCCTGGGCCGTTTCTTCGACCGCCCGGCTAATTTGTTCAATTCCGGTGCCTACATGGTCCAATTTGCCAATAATCGCCTCAAAGCCCTGCTGGGTTTCAACGGCGGCTTGCTTGCCGGTTGCTACTTCGGCATTGGCCTTAGCGACAACATTGACGGTGAACTGGATGTCGGTGGTCATTTGTCCGATGATGGTCTCAATGTGACTGGTAGCGGCGGCGCTTTGTTCGGCTAGTTTGCGGACTTCCTCGGCTACGACCGCGAAGCCCCGGCCGGCCTCGCCGGCTCTTGCCGCTTCAATAGCGGCATTGAGAGCCAGCAGGTTGGTTTGCCCGGCAATGCTGCGGATGGTTGTGACAATTTGCTGTATATTTTCCGAGCCTTGCCTGAGGGAAGAGGTTACACCCGTGATAGCGGTCATCGATTTTTCAATGGTTTCATTTTGAACGACCAGCTGTTGAATGAGCTGCATGCCATGACCGGCGTCTCCAACTGCGGCATGGGTATCGTTGTTAATTTGGGCGGCGCTTGCGCTCATTTGCTCCGCTCCGGCGCTGACCTCCTGCATGACGGCGGAGATATTGGTAATGTTATTGATGTTTTGGTCGGCGCCTGCGGCGATGTCGGTAATCGTCTTAGCCATGTTTTCCGATACTTGCAGTTGCTCCTCCACCGAGGCAGAGAGCTGTTGGCTGGAAGCCGCCAACGCATCGGCGTTATTTTTAACCAGGCCGACCATATCCCGCAGTGAGTGCTTCATATGATTGAAGGTCTGCGTCAACAGGCCGATCTCATCCGAGGTTTTGACCACTACGTCATCAATATGGAGACTGCCGGCGGCGATTTGGGATGCGGCCTCCGCGACACGGCGTACAGGATCAGCGATGCTTCGGCTGATGGCCAGGGCAATCAGCACAGCCAGAGCGCCAACAAATAAATTGACGATCAATAAAATCCACTGGGTTTGTTCAACTTGTCCGTGGTTTTCTCGTTCGACGACCCGGGCGAATTCTTCCTCAATTTTCACCAACTGGTGGGCTGCATCCATCGTTCGTTTATAGGGATCGCCAGCTTGCTGCATGTAGAGGGTGACTGCCTGGTTGTGGTCGGCTCGTTTTGCTTCAAAGGATTTTTGGGCGATTTGTTCATATTCTTTTTTGGCCTGCCGAATTTCCTCAAGTGTTTCCTGTCCTTGCTTTGTTGCTATCAGATTAGCCAGCAACGTGATTTTCTCATCGGCCTGGCTGCTATAAGACTCAAAAATGGAAATATCGCCGGTATCGCCAGTGAAATTGAAACGGCGCATGGCAACGGCTTCGTTGGCGATATCAATGGCGACGCCTTGCGTTAACTCGGTTTTATGCAGCTCAGTCTGGGCGTTGGACTGCAAAGTGTTTGTCAGGCTCCCAATCCGGAAATAAGTAAACAGGCTCATCAGGGCCACAATGATGATGACGATTATGAAGCTTCCTAAAATTTTTTGACGGATGCTGATCTTCATGTTATCCTCTCCTAAATTATTATATATATTATATAATAATTATTATCTATAAATAATTAAAAGTCAACAAATGATTGAGTAAAGAGAAAGAATTTTTTTAGACTCCGCCCAGAACATGGAGACTGGGGTTTTATTTTATTACAAAATATGACAAAAAGCCGATTTCCTTGATTGTGCCGTTTGCGCCCGGCGGCGCCAGTGATATGATGGCGAGAGCGCTGGGAAAAGCGGCTTATCAGCAGCTTGGGCAGAATATCATCATAAAAAATATGCCTGGCGCCGGAGGAATGTTGGACTGGAATGAATTAGTGGAATCCAGATATGGTGGTTATACACTGGGAACTTGGAAATAAATAAAACAGCTATTACCTGGGTGAATAGCTGTTTTAAGTGTATGATGCTCGGGTTATGATCCACTGTTATTTTCGGGAACAATCAAAATCCATTCTAACGAGCTCTTTGCCGTTAGGAAGGTCATAGTTCTTTTGCTTGATAGAAGTAAATCCATGAGCGTTGAATATACTTTTCAAGCGGTCTTCGTTAATATTATTATGTATGGGTTGCAATGGATCGAAGTGACTGGCAAAATTTGAGGCACTAACAAATGAATTCCGGTTATTTTTTTGAATTACACAGGAGACGACGCCGATTTTGGCCTTATTCCTGTTGAGCATATCCAGAAATGGAACTTCGCCTAAATATTCTATGATTAGATTACAAATCAGTAAGGTTGTCGCCGGCAATGTGAATTCCCCGGACAGCAAATCGCAGTGGATAAGCTCCAGGCGGCCTTCAAGATGCGAATACCTTTTTCGGCAAGTATTAAGATAATTTGCATTTATATCCATAGCAAAAATCCTGTTTGTGTCCGTGATGTTAATATTCTCTAAGCCGTTTCCGCCGGCTATACCACAGATGCCGACATAGGTGCAATCGTTATCCGCCAACTGTTCTTTGGTAATTTGATTTAGTTCCTGGAGCTGGTATACTTCATGGTCAGCCATATGCTGTTCATAGATCTCCAAATCAATCTTGTTCCAAGGGTTAAACACTTATGCCGCCTCCTGTTTGACAGAGCTGTCTAATAATAAATTTTATAATTTTAACCGATCCGGAGAGTTTTCTGTTTGATTGCCTGTTTTAGTCATGGACCATTTTCAGCAACTGAACCCGGTTTTTTATTCCCAGTTTTTTATAAATGTTCATGATATGCTTTTTTAATGTATTGGGCGATATGCTGAGAGCGCCGCACATTTCTTCGGTGGTAAGCCCTTTCGCCATGAGACCCAGCACCCGTTCTTCCCGGGCAGTCAGCTGATACTTGACACTGCAGTCGAATACGGATAAGGTATTCTGCCTTTTATCGAGCGAATGATAAGCATGATAAAGACGCAGCGCCAGATGATCCTTAAGCTGATTTAAGATAAAGGTATCGCGATAGGAGAAATTGGTTGAGGCTTCGTTTCGATATAAAGATAAGATTCCCAGAAAAGTATTATCATAGGCGATATTGATATGGATGATATGATGAATTGCATTGGGCTTGCAAATTTGTTCATAGTAGGTCGACTTGAGCCATACCTTTTTATCGCAAATATCTGAATCCAGATAGACAATATTATTCGCGCTGAGCTTTATACCCCGGGAGTAATCATATTTATGGTAGTATTTTAAATATTGCTGTACATATTCAGCGGGGAAATTCAGCGTGACAGGAGAGCAAAGCGATAAGTCCTGGCCATTAGACGCCAGATAGGATGTTGCCCGGTCGAAAGGAATGACCCATTGCAATTGCTTTAGGAGAATTGAGCGCATTTTATCAATGCTGCTAACGCCGTGAATTTTATAGATGATATCTGTGATTACCATCCAAACATTATTGCCAAGGGAGTCCAAAGCACCCACCACCATACTATGCTGAATTGTTATCCTGCGTTATATTATATCATTTTCTCAGCTTTCCTACTACTTTTTTACCATAAATCGCCGAAACTGAAAAATAAATGGTAAGGAGGAGTAATTGAATTAGAAATGATTTTCTTTTATACTTAGGATAAAATTAACTATATGGAAGAAAAAAAGCAAGGGCGCTTAGATATCCATTTTTATGGACTGGCGTTCTTGCTTTTTTATTTCAAAGGAGGCATTTTTCGTGAATAAATATGAAGTTATTCTTGACACAATGCCGGCGACGAAGGACAGAACCGAAATCTTATTTCGTCAGGCCGGCGACGGCTTCCTCCAGGTAGAGTACGGCTATGAGCAAAGAGTGGAATTACTTGATTCTTTCCGGATTCTGGCAGTGGACAATAAGGTAAAACAACAAAACATTAAAGGATTAATAGAAACCGTACCAAGCTTGCGGGCCAATCTATTCCATTTTGACCCTTTGCTGATTTCATTAAAAGAGTTAATCGAGGAAATAAAAACAGCGGAACGATCGATTCTGGGCGTTGCGGATATGGTCATAGATTCCAGGATTATTACCTTGCCAATTGCCTTTGAGGATAGTCAGACCAAAAAAGCGGTTGAACTTTATTTAAAGCAGATAAGGCCTGAAGCGCCTAACTGCGAGGGCGGCTATAACCTGGAATATATGGCAAAATGCAATGGCTGCTCTGTAGAGGACATCAAGCATATGCTTCTTGAAACGTACTGGTATAACAGTGGCTGCGGCTTTTGGCCCGGCGGCGGATTTTTTTGGCCGATGGATCCACGCTGCAAGATGATTGTTCCCAAATACAATCCGCCGCGTATCTGGACCCCGGAAGGGGCCGTAGGGATTGGCGGCGCCTGCCTGTTTACCTATACTACGGCAACGGGCGGCGGATATCAGCTGTTTGGCCGCACGATACCGACCTTTCAGCAGTCGATGCGGCATCCTCAGTTTAAAGATAAGCCGTTTTTGTATCACCCTTCCGGCGACCGGTTGAAGTTTGTCGAGGTTTCGGAGCAGGAAATTGATTCAATCTATGCGCATGTACATGATAAAACAGACTATCAGTATGAAATCGAAGAAAGCCAAATCGTAGTCAAAGAATATCTTGAGTTTCTGGCTCAACCGGAAGTGAAGCAAGGGGCGGAAGCTTTTGACAAACGGCAGGAGCAGGGCGCAAAAACAGCGCCCAGACTCTAATAGAACTAAGCGTGGGAGGTTTGAAGAATATGCTGAAAATAATAAAAGCTGGTATTGAAGTTTTGGTGGAAGACTGGCCGGGCCGTGTAGGGTACATGGGATTGGGGATGGCTGCAGCCGGAGCGATGGATCATCTGGCCTTGCAGCTTGGCAATCTGATTGTAAAAAATCCGCCAGGTGAAGCAGGCCTCGAAATTGCCGGCGGCTACTGCCGGATTGAATTTAGCCAGGACGCGATCATCGCTGTTTGCGGAGCGGATATGTCCGCCAAATTAAATGAAACTCCGCTGCCCTTATGGGAGGCTGTTCCGATAAAAGCGGGCGATCAGCTGAGTTTTGATCATTTTGGCAACTGCGGATTCCGTTCCTATGTGTGTATTGCCGGCGGTATTGATGTGCCGGTGTATTTAGGCAGTAAATCCACCTGCTTATTTGGATCTTACGGCGGCTTCAAGGGCAGAAAACTCCAGGACGGCGATGAAATTCCGATCGGCAATTCCGGGATCAAAGATTTGGCGGGCCGCAGAATCAATCCAAAGTATATTCCGGAATATACAAATGAATGGGAATTGCGAGCCATTCCCGGACCGAATTCAGCCCCGGATTATGTGACCGAAGCCGGGATGGATTATTTGTTTTCCAGTTTAATGAAAATTTCTCATAATGCCAATCGGGCGGCGTACCGCTTAGCGGAAGTTCCGGATTATTTCTGGGCCAGGCCGAACGGCGGCAAAGGCGGCAGTCATCCTTCGAATATAGTCGATCATGGCTATAATATGAGGGGGGCAGTGAATGTTACCGGCAATACGCCTTCTTTGTTGATTGCCGATGGACCGACTCTTGGCGGTTTTGTCTGTGTAGCCAATGTAATTCAGGCTGATCTGTGGAAAATCGGGCAGGGGATACCATCACGGGATAAAGTGAAATTTAAGCTGACTACGGTTGATGAGGCGGTTGCCGCCCGGCGTGAAGCTAAAGCCCTGCTCGCAGCGGAAGATTTGATTTTACACTAAACAGCTATTTTGAATTTTTGCAAGAAAAAGCGCAGAGGAGGAATAAAAATGGAATATACATTGAAAGCGCCTATGCCGGGGCTGGTGGCAAGAGTTGTGGTAAATGAAGGTGATATTGTAACGCAGGGACAGGAATTGGCGGTTATAAACTGCATGAAAATAGAAATCAGCTGCTCCACTGAAAAGGCGGGGAAAGTAAAACAGATTTTGGTTGGTGAGTGGGATGAGATGGACGTTGACACGCCAATGATTGTTTTAGAAATTTCTAATTAAGTTAAGTTGAGGTTATAGTAGCGATGATAAAAAAAATATTGATAGCAAATCGTGGGGAAATTGTAAGCAGGATTATCAAAACCTGCAAAATCATGGGCATAGAAACTGTTGTTGTTTATTCAGATGCCGATCAAGAGGCGTCTTATATCAAAGCTGCGACCGAAAGCTATTATATTGGTTCTCCAAGCCCGGTTAAAAGTTATTTAAATATCCCAATCTTGTTGGAGGTATTGAAAAAATCACAGGCGGATGCAGTGCATCCGGGCTACGGATTTTTATCGGAAAAGGCGGAGTTCGCCAAGGCGGTGCATAAGGCCGGTGCGGTATGGATTGGCCCCGATCCGGCGGTACTGGAAAGCATCGAGTCAAAGTGCTATTGCCGCCAGCTGGCAAGTGAGCTGGGACTGCCGGTAACGCCGGGAACGGTAACGCCCATAGAGTCAGTGGATGAAATCTATGATATTGCCCAGTTACATGGTGGTCCTTTGATGTTAAAACTGGATAAAGGCGGCGGGGGGAAAGGCATTCAGCGAATTGATACGCTGGGCGCTCCGGACGAAATGCAGCGATTGCTTGACGGTTTGCGCCGGGTCGGCACGATGGCTTTTGCCTCCGGGGATGTATATATAGAAAAAATCATTGGCAAAGCCAGGCATATCGAAGTACAGTTCCTGGCGGATGCGGAGCAGTCGGTCCTATGCCTGGGCGAAAGAGACTGTTCTATCCAGCGTCGCTACCAGAAAATTATTGAAGAGTCGCCTTCGCCGGCGGTCAGTGAAGCGCAGCGGCAAGCTTTGTTTTCTTATACCAAACAGCTTATCCGTAAAATGAATTATACAGGCGCTGGGACTATCGAATATTTATGCGATTGCTCGGGCTCGTTTTATTTTATGGAAATCAATGCCCGCTTGCAGGTTGAGCATCCGGTTACAGAATTTGTTACCGGAATTGATATTGTTGAACAGCAGATTCGCGTTGCCGCGGGTGAAAGGCTGGCTTTGCGGCAGAAAGACGTCAAATGTACCGGACATGCCATTGAGTGTAGAATTTATGCGGAAGACCCAGTCACCTTTATGCCGTCGCCGGGGCTGATACGAAAACTGTCTTTACCGGATACGGTAAAGAATAAACAGCTGCGCATTGACACGGCAGTAAGCGAGAACAGCAAAATTCCGCCGTATTACGACCCTTTGTTTGCCAAAGTGATTGGGTGGGGAAAAACCCGCGCGGCTGCGATCGAGCAGCTTAAAACCGGACTGCGAACCATTGTTGTGGAAGGCATAAAAACGACAATACCGGCGGATCTGGCTATTCTGGAACACCCGGATTTTGTCAGTGGCGATTTCTATACGGATTTTTTGCAGACGCACCACCATTCCAAAATCAGTTGATTTTAGCAGGAAGAACAGCGGAGGGGACAGCGATGGAAATTGATATTAATGTGGATATGGGAGAAAGCTTTGGCAGATATGTGCTGGGCAATGATGAGGCGCTGATGCCCTGGGTTAGTTCGGCCAATATAGCGACAGGCTTTCATGCAGGCGATCCGCTGGTTATGGAACAGTCGATTGTCTGGGCCAAGAAGTATCAGGTTGCCGTAGGCGCGCATGTGGGGCTTAATGACCGGCAAGGATTCGGCCGGCGGCAAATCGATATTTCTCCCGCCGAATTAAGAAGTGATGTTTTATATCAGCTGGGAGCCATTCAGGCTTTTCTGAAGTTGCATGACATGAAGCTGCAGCATATTAAGCCGCATGGAATTTTATACCGTATGGTTGGTGAACAGGAACGGTATATCGATACGTTTTTAGATACGATTGAGGACTACGACAAAGATTTATCTATTATGCTGCATACCGGCTGTGAAGCATTAAAACGGGCCGAAAAGCGCGGGCTTAAGACCGCCCCGGAAATTTTAATCGATCTTGGCTATGATACGGATGGAAATTGGATTCTGGAGCGGGTCAAACAAGCCAGATCACCCCGGGAAGTTGCTGAACGCGCCTTACGGGCGGTAGCTGAACACAAAATCGATACCGTTGATGGAAACTGGATTCATGTTGAAGGTGTGACTGTCTGCATTCACGGGGATGCTCCCAATGCCGTTGCGACAGCCGCCGCTGTTCATCAGAAGCTAACAGAAGCCGGTGTGCAGGTTAAGGCGCTGCGATGATCCGGTTATATCGAATCGAAAATTTTTTCAAGGTGAGGTGAAAATAATGCCGGGTAAAATCAACGCATTGGATGTTTGGGTTGCGGTGCTTGCCGCAATGTCGTGTCTGGGTGTGCTCATCGGCCTGCCTGTATGGGCTTTGTTCATTGGCTGGGCCTGGTATTTTACCTTAGGTGCGACGGCGCAGGTGTTTAAAAAAGCTGTATTGCCAATGCTGGCCGGAGCTGTTTTGGCGGTTGCCGCTATTGGAATAATTGATGGACTTGACAGGTTTTTTTCGCCGCTTGCAGCAATGATTACAGCTGTTTTCCTGACAGTGTTTATACTGATGCTGACCTTAAAAATAGCGGCGTTAAATTGCTCGCTGGTATCATTTAACGCCTATTCCTGCATATTTGCCGGCTATTATGCGCAATCCTTCCCTGTGCAGGCCGATTATATCAGCAATTTATGTTACGCGGTTTTATGGATTACAGGCGCTAATTTTTTGGGACTTGTTTTTGGCTGGCTGAGTATTTGCCTGTCGGAGCTGGGAAAAAGAGTAACGCGATCCATGCCTGGATAAGCGTACGCACAGCATCCGGCGCCGCCGATTTCCAGTGATATGAAGTTTGGCCCTGCGGCCCTGGTACTGCGTCAGCCATGAATTCTGCAGCTGCTTGCAGTTCAGGGTTGGTTGGCGCCAGCTTGTGTTTATTGAATTTTGAAAAACAGTATGATATAGTAATGATAACTAATGAAATGAGGAGTTGAAGAAGATGTAATTTTCTTGCCAGTGCTTTGTAGCTCTTAAAATTCCAGGAGGAATTGCCTGAGGCTTTTTGCTCAGCAAGGCCAGCGCCGCACCTGCCGAACAGCGGAAGGCGCCGGAGAAAAACGGGAGTTTAGGAATTACAGTGGGCTCGTATCGGCATAATGACGGGAGCGGGAGTTTGCTGCTGTTTTGTGCCTGGCAGGAAAGTTATATATTCTTTCACTCAGGAATATGTCCTCGTCAGGTCCGGTTGATGGGCTTGGCTTTGCTGTATTGATGAGCTGCAGGAATTTACTTTCTTGCAGTTTTATTGTTATACAGGAGGCGATAAGGATGTCTGTAATAAGCGTTAGCAATCTGACTTTTGCCTATGACGGCAGTTATGACAACATTTTTGAAAATGTGAGTTTTCAAATAGCTACCGATTGGAAGTTGGGCTTTACCGGCAGAAACGGCAGAGGCAAAACGACATTTCTCAATTTGCTGCTGGGCAGGTATGAATACCGCGGCGTTATTTCGGCCAATGTAAATTTTGTCTATTTCCCGTTCGAGGTTGCCAACAAGGATAGCAACACCCTTGATGTTATTGCCGGCATTTATCCGGACTATCTTCATTGGGAGGTTGTGCGTGAGCTGACCTTGCTGCAGGTTGCCGAAGACGTTTTATACCGCCCGTTTGAGCTGCTTTCCCAGGGTGAGCAGACAAAGGTGCTGCTGGCGGTTTTATTTGTTCAAGAAAATAGTTTTCTGTTGATTGATGAGCCGACGAATCATCTTGATCTGGCAGCAAGAAGAGTTGTCAGTGATTATCTCAGCTCTAAGCGCGGCTTTATTTTGGTATCTCACGACAGGGAATTTCTTGATCACTGTGTTGATCATATCCTGTCCATAAACAAAACAAATATTGAAATTCAAAAAGGGAATTTTTCTTCCTGGTGGAAAAATAAAGAACTGCAGGACAACTTTGAGCTGACGGAAAACGAAAAACTGCGCCGCGATATTACCCGGCTGTCAACTGCCGCCAGGCGCACCGCTCAGTGGTCGGATCAAACGGAGCAAACAAAACTGGGTACGAAAAATTCAGGTGTCAAGCCTGATAAGGGCTATATCGGCCACAAGGCGGCCAGGATGATGAAACGTTCTAAGACAATCGAAGCAAGACAACAGTCAGTAGTTGAGCAGAAGTCTAAGCTGCTCAAAAATATAGAAAGCGCCGAGCGATTGAAAATTTCACCGCTGAACTTTCATGCTGGCCGTCTTGCGGAGCTTGATCATGTATCAATATTTTATGGCGGCAAGCCAGCTTGTGAGAACGTAAGCTTTACCATTGCACAGGGCGACAGAATCGCGCTGTGCGGAAAGAACGGCTCAGGCAAGTCCAGCCTTATTAAGCTGATTTGCGGTGAGCCCATCACTTATACCGGAACTTTCCGCACAGCAAGTCAGCTCAAACTATCCTATGTTTCGCAGGATACCTCACGCCTCAGCGGCAGCTTAACCAATTACGCCGCCAATCATCGTATCGACGAAAGTCTGTTTAAGGCGATTTTAAGAAAGCTTGATTTTTCCAGAGTGCAATTTGAAAAGGACCTGGCCGATTTTAGCGGTGGTCAGAAGAAAAAAGTGCTGATTGCCAAAAGTCTTTGTGAGAAAGCCCACTTATATATCTGGGATGAACCGCTTAATTTTATTGATGTGGTTTCCCGCATGCAAATCGAAGAACTGCTGCTGGAGTATTCACCCACAATTCTCTTTGTGGAGCATGACAGTGCATTTTGCAAAAATATTGCTACAGAGCTGGTTCAGCTTTAATTTCAGGCAGATACAGGAAGGGGAGGCTGTCAAAGATAAGGTCAGATCAGGCCGGGTATACCTGTATGGCAAACCGGAGCGGAAAGTAAATTTCCTCATATGCCCTATATTATTTTTCCGGGCAATACCGGCGAACAGAATACGCTGAAACAAGTGGTGGAAATATTACTGCAAAAATAACATAAGCGCCGGTTCGGGAGCGGCGTCGGTCATTTTGGGAAGCTCACAGCTTTAAGCGTCTGAATAGTCTGAAATGTAAAAACGGCAGGCCTGTTTTTGTAATTACAAAAAGCAGGCCTGTTTTTTTTGCCTGAATGAATACTGATAAATGGCGGAACGAGCCGCTTTTTTTGTAACTGGCATGAAATTTGCAAGTTTAAATGAGCGAGAAGGTTAATGAATATGAAAGAGGTGTCAGCGATGGAAAAAGAAGTCACAGTTCTTTGTTGTTGTGGCGCAGGTATTTGTACATCAAATTATTTGAGGGAAGAAATTGAAGAACGGATTAAACAAGAAGGCTTAAAGAACGTCAAAGTAGTTCTTTGCCGCGTGAATGATGTGGAGGAAGCCATAGTTCATGCCGATCTGCTGGTTACCACAGTGGAAATGAAAGCTGAATATCCGGTTCCAATGATCAGAGCTCTTGGCATCATGCTGGATGATGCCGCGGCGAAAAAAGCACTGGATCAGATTATCGCGGAAATCCGCAAAATACAGCAGTGATCTTGACCGTGCCCGCCATTAGGCGACAAGCCCGGCGGGCGGTGCTGGGCAGCTGTTTTCTGCAGGGCTGGCTCGCAGGAGATCATCAGGATGCAGCAAAAAAAGTTAAGCGAGGAGAAGGCGTATGGAATTTATTGCTTGGGTTACCAGTGTCCTGTCAGCTTTTTTTAAATTCAATTCAACCGTTACGATCGTCGGGATTATTTTAATCGTGTCCTTCCTGGTAAAAGTAAACGTTCAAAAAGCTATTCTTGGCGCACTGAAGGTATCCATCGGCCTTACCGGTTTGTTTCTGGTGACAAACCTGATTCAGGAAGCGATGGTTAAGCCAATCACGAATATCGTGTCTATTTATGGATTTGACAAGAATATTATTGACATCGGCTGGGGGTCGGTAGGGTATGCCTTTGGTAATACGTACGGTTATTTCGGCGTCTTGGTTTTTTTAATACTGAATATCATTTTGGTTTCCGTGCGGTTTACGCAAACCATCTATGTGGATGTTTTCAACACCTGGCGGGCGATGCTGCTGGCCGGAATGATCGGTGTTTCCACGGGCAATTTCTGGCTGGCGACACTGGCGGTGGTGGTTTTTTTAATTGTTGATGTGAAAGCGGCGGATATTGCCGCGCCGTATATTGAAAAAATTAATAACTTTCCGCCGGGCGGTTCCTGGCCGCATGGCACGCATTTTTCCTTTCAGGCTTGCCTGGCAATCCCGATTGTAGCGGTTTTGCGTAAACTCCCTGTAATTAAAGATGTGAAGCTTAACGCCGAAACCATTCAGGAAAAAGCGGGCATTTTCGGTGAGACTACCGTGATGGGAGCGACCCTGGGCATTTTGATCGGGTTGTTTAGCCAAATTGGACTTATGCCGTCCTTGCTGTTAGGCGTGCAAATGGCGGCGGCGTTCCTGCTGCTGCCGCGCATGGCCGGGATTTTAGTCGAAGGCTGGTTTCCCATTATTAAAGCGGCGCGAAGCATTCTGGTGGGCAAGCTGCAACGGGATGATGTCCGTATTGCTCTGGATAGTTCCACGGTTATCGGCCATTCGGCGGTAATACCAACCACCTTGCTGATGTATCCGATCGCATTGCTGATATCGTTGGCATTGCCTGGCAACCAAATGATCGCTTCGGTGAGCTTAATCATCGTTTTATGGGAAAGCGCCGCCGTGAATGCAGTGACTGAGGGGAATATTTTTCATAACCTTATTACCCTGTCCATAATCGTCTGCCTGTTCTGCTGGGGAGCGACTTTTATGGCCGGCCCTATGACGCAGTTGGCCGGCACGATGGGCTATGACGTTACGAAAGGCTTAATCTCCAACTGGGATGCCGCCGGTACGCCGGGACTGGTTTTGGTATACAAGATTTTTTCCTGGATTTTTGCTTTTTAATATTTTCGCTTACGCTTGTAAATCAACGTGAAGGAGGAGCAGAATGAGTCAAACAACCGGCAGCGTCTATTACGACACCATCATTTTAGAAAATATGACGACCAGGGAAGAGGTAATCGGCTGCTTGGCCAATTATCTGTTGCAGAAAGGCTATGTGAATGAGCAGTATCAGGCCGAGACTTTAGCGCGGGAGGAGGTATATCCCACCGGGCTGCCCACCAAACCAATCGGGATTGCTGTCCCCCATTCGAAGGCGGAAAATGTCATTAAGCCGGCCATCCTCCTGGGCATATCCAAGGAGCCGGTTGCGTTTGCCGAAATGGGCAATGCCAATGCAACGGTCCAGGCGGGACTGGTGTTCTTACTGGCCCTGCAGGGAGAAAACAGGCATTTGAATTATTTGAAGAATATCGTCGATTTTTGCAAGCAGGAAAGTAGTCTAGTCAGGCTGTATCAGGCCAGTTCGCAGCAGGAAGCCAATAAGATATTCCAGACAGAGATTTTGGGACAAGGCTAAACCGGTATAATAATACGTTTCAGCGGAGGGAGAAAAAATGGACAAAAATCAGAAGTTGAATGTGCTGGTGGTTGGCGATGAGTGGGTTAACACCAAAGATTTAGTAGCTGCAACAAAGAAAATGTTAACCGGCTATCATTATGAGATTGATTCCTTTGACGTCATCATGGATAAGCCCATGAGCCGTGACCGGAGCGATGATATTGGCGATGACAGCGTTACGGAATACTGCGGCCATCCCCGGGAGCTGATCGAGCGAATTGCCGACGTTCATGTGCTAATTGTGCATACTGCGCCGGTTACCAGGCAGGTCATTGCCGCAGGCAAGAATTTGGCTGCAATTGGCTGCTGCCGCTCTGACGCCGTGAATATTAATATCAATGCGGCCACCGAAAGAGGTATTTATTTTTTTAATGCGCCGGGGCGTTCGGTTGAGCCGGTATCCGATCTTACCATTACGTTTGCCCTGATGCTGGGCCGAAATATTATCAGAGCAGATCAGTATGTGAAAGCCGGCAGATGGGCTGCCGACATCAACAGGGAAGTTCCCAACTGGGATGAATTTGTAACCTTTAGGGGAATAACCTTCAAAAATAAGAAATTCGGTCTTGTCGGTCTTGGTAAAATTGGCAAGCGAGTGGCGGAAAAAGCGGCCGCTCTGGGCATGCAGGTCTTGGTTTACGATCCTTTTGCCGCTGACGCCTTATTTGAAGGCTATACGCGAACGGCATCGCTGCCGGAGCTTTTTTCCGCCAGTGACATCATTTCCATTCATGTTCCGCCGTTAGCAGCGAATAAAGGCTTAATCAGCACAGAATTGCTGGCGATGATGAAGCCAACCGCTTATTTTATTAATGTGGCCCGCGGCGAAATCATTGACGAAGATGCGCTGATTGACGCGCTGCAGAACAAAAAAATTGCCGGTGCGGCATTAGATGTTTATTACACCGAGCCGCTGCCGCAGCAAAGTCCCTTATTAAAACTGGACAATGTCATCCTAACGCCGCATTTGGCAGGTCAGCGCAAGGATCTTTCCGAAGGATCGGCTGAATTATTGCAGGAAATGATGCAGCCGTTTTTCCAGTCAGGCAAGCTGGATACTTGTTTTAACGCCCGGGCGATACAGCAGAAGTAGCCGGTAGCTAGTACAATTTAGATAGGGATGATATTATTATGCTTGTAAATATGAGAACGATGTTGGTTGATGCAAAACAAAAGAAATACGGGGTTCCGGCCGCTAATGTCTGGAATGAAGACAGTATCCAGACGGCAATCTCAACTGCCGAGAAATATCAATCGCCGCTTATCCTGGCTTTTTACCCGGCGATGGTTGATATTTTGGCAGTCGGCAAGCTGGCTGTGGAAAGGGCGGGGCGGGCTGCGGTGCCGGTTGCCGTTCACCTGGATCATGGACAGGAATTTGCCGATGCGGTAAAAGCCGTACGGGCGGGATTTACCTCCATTATGGTGGATCGTTCAACCTGCCCGTTTGCCCAAAATGTGGCCGAGGTAAAAGAAATTGTTAGCTTTGCCCATGCAATTGATATTACGGTGGAAGCCGAATTAGGGCATGTCGGTAAAGGCGCTGAGTATGAGCAAACGAAACATGAAGGCCTTACCGATCCCCGGGAGGCCCTGCGGTTTGTACAGGAAACCAAGGTTGACTGCCTGGCGGTGGCCGTAGGAACTTCGCATGGCCTGTATGCCGGCAAGCCGGAGCTGCAATTTGAACGTTTGCGGGCAATTGAGCAGGCAGTGCCTGTCCCGCTCGTCCTTCATGGCTGCTCCGGAACTGGCGATGATAATTTAAAGCAGGCGATCGGGCTTGGGATAACGAAATTAAACCTGTATACCGATTTGGATCAGGCGGGGTATGCTGCTTTAACACAGTTCCTTGTTCCGGGGAAAAGCTCGAATATGATGGAAATTGAGTCGGTGATGCTGAGCGGGTATGGGGAAAAGCTAGGGCATTATATGCAGCTGTTTGGCTCAGTAAAGCGAGCTTAATGACCGGTTTGTTCAATTAATTTTATGTTAAAGGGGGAGTATGCACATTGTTTACTACAAGGCGGCATATTCCCTTTTTTTGGTGTAAATGATAGTTAGGGATAGCATTGAGAGAAGGGAGGAACCAGCATGTCCCGCAATAAAAAAGAATTGATTCAGCAATTGATTATGGCCGAAAGCATTTATACTCCTTTGACTGATGAGGAAATTGCCCGCAAATTAGCTGTTTTGCGGGAAACAGTTACGGGAATCAGAAAGGAACTGCAGCTGCCAAGCTCGCGTGAACGGCGGAAAAAAAATATTCAAAAGGCAATAGAGAAAATAAGAGCAAAGCAGCCGGACGCAACCATCAGCCAGTTGGTTAACCTGCTGGCTGAGCAAGGGTTTGCAGTATCGCGCAATTATATTGCCGATTTGGGAAAAAGTATCCAGCCGAAACAGGATGAGAATTTGCCGGACCGGGAACGGCCGGCGGCAAATCCCCCGGCGACGGATTTTGCTAAATTAGTAGGGTATGACTGCAGTCTGGTGAAAAACATCCAGCAGGGCAAAGCCGCCATGCTGTACCCGCCATCGGGCTTGCCTACGCTGATTGTGGGCGACAGCGGCACCGGAAAATCAATGTTTGCCGAGTGTATGTATAAATATGCGCTAAACAAAAAAGTGCTGGCCGCCGGCGCTCCGTTTATATCGCTGAACTGCGCCGATTATGGCGATAATCCTCAGCTGTTGTTGTCCATCCTGTACGGGCATAAGAAAGGCTCCTTTACCGGCGCCGACCAGGATGCCGAAGGATTGGTGGAACGGGCCCATAACGGTGTTTTATTTTTGGATGAAATACACCGGCTGCCGCCCAAGGGGCAGGAAATGCTGTTTACTCTGCTGGATAAAGGCAAATTCCGGCGTTTGGGCGAAGTAAGCAGCGAAAAAGAATGCCAGGTGTATTTCATTGGCGCCACAACGGAAAACATTGAGTCTTCGCTGCTGTTGACCTTCAGGAGAAGAATTCCGATGATTATCGAGCTGCCAACGCTGGCCGAAAGATCCATGCGGGAAAAAGCACAGCTTATTTATGATTTTTTTCAGGAAGAGGCCAATCGTACAAGATGCAAAATTGCGGTGAAAAGCAAAATTTTATCGGCCTTTGCCTTAAAAGAGTATCCCGGCAATATCGGACAGCTAAAAAGTGAAATTCAGGTTACCTGCGCCAATGCTTATGTCGAGAAAATGAATAGCGGCAAAAATGAAATTAATATTGATTTTAATGAACTGTTATATAATACCTTGTTTCTCGACAGACAAGCCGCCGGCGGACAGCGCAACAGTGCAATGGTATTCCAGGACGCTTTATTTATTCCGCATATATCGACAGCGAGAATAAAGCACGACTATCCAATCTTTGAAGATATTTACAAAAAGGTCGAAAAAAAATATCATGAATTAAAAAAAATGGATATTCCCCAGGTAGAAATAGAGAAAATTATCTGGACCTTTGTGTTAAATAATTTTAATTTATTAGGCTCCGGATCGAATTACGGCAGCCAGCTGACCGCGGTTGATGATTTGAAGTATCTTGTCGGTGAAACGGTCAGCCGTATCATTAAGGATTTTTCCCTGGCCGTGCGCACCTTGCATCCCGGCCTGCGAATGAATGAGAAGGTTTTAATTTATCTGGCCATCCACCTGGCCGAGGCGATCAAAAGGATTCGCTATCATCAGGACATTATCAACCCAAATTTTATGCATATCAAAAAGAATTTCAGCAAAGAATACCAGCTGGCCCTGCAACTGGCCCGGGAAGTTGAAGCCGCGGAGCAGGTACAGATCTCGGAAGGTGAAATTGGCTTTATTGCCATGTATATTAAAGAACTGCTGCAGGTTGCCAATAAAAAGAACAAATTGGCGATCATTACCGTATGTCATGGCAGGATTGCCTCGGAAATGATTGCAATTGTCAATCAGCTTATGGGGGTGGACTTTCCCATTGCCATTGATATGCCATTTCATACCAATCCCGCCAAGGTTTTTGAGCAGGCGGTAGAAATTGCCAAAACGCTTGAGGCCGACAGCGGCATCCTGTTTTTTGTCGATATGGGGTCTTTGGTCAATATTGGCGACGTGGTGCAAAAGCGAACCGGTATCAAGGCGAGGACAATTGACCGGGTGGATGTGGTTTCGGTCATGGAAGCCGTAAGAAAGGTCTATATTTCAGATCAGGAAGCGGAAGAAACCCTAGATGACATTTATTATGAAATCATAAATTCCCGATACTCGTATCCGGTCATCCCAATCGACGAATCCAACAAGCCGCCGGTGATTGTTTGCATGTGTCTTACCGGCCGGGGCGTGGCGCTGGAGATTAATGAGCTGCTTTCCGGCTGTTATCCTGACTTAAAAACAATTGTATTAAGCGTTGTAGAGGAAGATCTCAAACAAAAACTAGCTAATTTGAAACAGCAATTCAACATATTGGCGATTATTGGCACGATGAATCCCCGGATACAGGGAATTAATTTTATTCCCTTTGACGCTGATTTTAGTAAAAATAAACAAGTGCTGCTGGATTATTTGATTAAGCGGCAGCAATGCAATAGTTTAAGAAAAATTCTCCGGGAGGATTTCATTTTTTTGCAGGCGGAATATAGCGATAAGCAGGAGATTCTGGAATTTTCAGCAAGTCTGTTGTTCAACCACGGCTATGTAAAAAATGAGTTTCTTCATTCTCTGTTTGCGCGGGAAGAAATGAGCAGTACTTGTTTCAAACATGGAATTGCCCTTCCTCACGGCCTGCCTGTAGCTGTCAATCAGTCGTCGATTGTTTTTATCCGCTTACAGCATTGTATTGAATGGGATAATTTAAACAACAAAGTACAACTCATCTGTCTGCCTGCTGTAAAAAATGATGATATTTCCATCATCAATGATTTGTTTTATAGTCTAAAAGATCGTGACAGGGTAGATAAACTCTTAACGGCTGCAGAGCCGCAGGATTTTATCGACCAGTTATGCGCGCGATGATGAAACCGGTAGTGAAAATCAAGTGCTCCACGTCCTTTTATATATAGTGTGCTGAAAAATATCTTGACAACTTACGAATAGTTATAATAAGATAAACTAAATTAAGTTAATTGAGTAAATTATTGGAATAAGATTGGCCGGTGGAAAGCTGGAGGTCGTTTCTCTGTTACAGAGTAAACCGGCCTCTTTTTATTTTTCAGTGAATAAGAAATACAAATTCAGGAACAGGAGGTTTGTACAATGATTAACCTAAAGGACAATACCTGCCCGACCAGGGAACAGCGGGGCAATGGGATCAATGCATTTTTTGGCAAAGCATCCGATCTTATTCAGAAGGTCCGGGAGGGGACCGTTTTGAATCAGGAACGTGCTTTCCAACAATCATCGGGGTGCCTGTTAAACTTTTATTTGACGCAGCGGGTTATGACGATTCGCGATTCAGTAATGATTGTCCATGCCCCGGTAGGCTGCTCGGTGGTTGGTCTGGGCTACCGTGAAGTATTTCGAAAAATCCCGGTCTCCTTAGGCCGGCCGGCAAACTTTGATTTCCACTGGCTGACCACCAGCCTGACGGAAAAAGATGTAATTTACGGTGCGGCTGACAAATTAAAGTATACCATTAAAGAAGCGCAGAGCCGGTATAATCCTAAGGCTATATTTGTTCTGGCCTCCTGTACTTCAGGAATTATTGGCGAAGATATTGCGGGAATTGTCGAAGAAACTCAAGCCGAAGTGGAGGCCAGAATTATTGCCATTCATTGTGAAGGTATTCGTTCGAAGCTCATTCAAACCGGTTATGATGCCTTCTGGCATGGCATACTGAAATATTTGGTTAAAAAACCAACAAAAAAACAGCCCGATTTGGTGAATGTGGCCAGCATGTTGTCTTATACCTGGCAAGACCGGCTGGAAATTACCCGCCTGCTTAATAAAATGGGCTTGCGGCCCAATTTCATACCGGAGTTTGCAACCGTTGAGCAATTCGAAATCATGTCAGAGGCAGCTGTAACCGCCCCTATTTGCTCCAGCTTTACCGATTATCTTTCCCGTGGACTGGAACAGGAATATGGCGTACCTTACTTTTTATATCCGTCGCCAATCGGGATCGAACATACCGATGAATGGCTAAGAGAAATTGCTAAATATACCGGTAAGGAAAAAGAAGCCGAAAAAGTGATTAAGGAAGAGCATGACGAATGCTTGCCCAAACTGGAGCTGATCCGGCAGGAATTTGCCAGAATTGGCGGTGGCCGGGATATCAATGTGCTTGGTTCTTTGGGCCAGGGGCGTTTATTGTCCCAGGTTCCGCTGTTTAATGAATTAGGGGTAAAAACACCGGCGGCCATTTGTCTGGATTTTGATAATCTGGTAGCAGATGAAACCGAACGGTTAATCGGCGAAGTCGGTGACTTTGATGTTTTGATCAATACCTTCCAGGCGGCGGAAGTAGCCCATCATACCAGAAGATATGATCCTGATATTAATTTGACCTGCCCCTTCCAGGGCAGCGCTTATAAGCGGGATAAAAGCTCAACCCGTATTCATTCGGCGCGGGGCGATGCCCGGCCGTGGAGTGCGCAGGCCGGCTATCGGGGAACAATTGCCGCCGGGAATTTTTTGCTGCAGTCTACCAAAAACCGTTCTTTCCAAAAGCTTATGCTGGAAAAGACGCCTGAGGTCTATCGGGAATGGTGGTATGAGCAGCCCGATCCGCTGTATTTTGCCAGTAAGGAGGCCAGGTAGCCAATGACAGCAGTAACGGAAACGCCGCAGCCATTTTTTCCTGAGGTAGCCGAGGCGCCGAGATATACCTGCGCTATGGGCGGCGCTTATTCCGCCGCTCTGGCGACTTTTGGCTCAATCCCTATTCTGCATGCCGGCGGCGGCTGCGGGTTTGCCCAAAACTTTGGCCAAAGTTTTGCCTCCGGCCTGAACAGTCCCGGACCGGTCGGCGGCGCCAGTACACCCTGCTCTACACTGGTGGAAGAACATGTTATTTTTGGCGGCGAAGATAAGCTGCGCAAACTCATCGAAAGTACCATTCAACTGATGCCCGGCGAATTATATACTGTAATCTCGGCCTGTGTGCCAAGTCTGATTGGCGATGATGTCGATTCGGTGGTAGCGGAATTCCGGAACCGTGTCCCCATTATCCATGTCAAAACAGCGGGTTTTACCGGCAATTCCTATAAAGGCTATGAGCTTTATTTTGATGCAGTGATTGATCAGTTATTAACAGACCAACCGGTGAAAAAGAGAACGGTAAATATTCTTGGCGTTGTACCGACCCAAAACCTGTTCTGGAAAGGAGATTTGCGTAATATTAGAGATTTGCTGGCGAAAATTGGTGTGGAAGCAAACTTTATCTTTGGTGACTTAGCCGGACTGCAAGCATTACAGCAGATCCCGGCGGCTGAACTCAATCTGGTTTTTTCATTGTGGGGGATTGGTACTGCCCGTAAACTGGAAGAACGCTTTGGAACTCCCTATCAGGTTTTTCCCTCACTGCCGGTAGGACCGCAGGACACCAGTAAGTTTTTGCAGGTACTGGGATTTAAATTAAAATTACCGGCTGATGTAATTTCCCGGGTAATTGGCGCAGAGGAAACCGATGCCTACCGGTTTACCGAATTTATCGGCAATATCCTGTTTGTCGCTATACCGCATGCTTATTATGCCGTAGTTGCCGACAGCAGCACCGCTATCGCCCTTACCAAGTATTCTACCAATGAACTTGGGTTCAATCCGGAAATTGTAATTGTCACCGATGATCCGCCGGAAGAATATCGCGACCAAATCATTCAGGATCTTACCGGTAATCTGGAAAGCGCTTTGACGCCCAAGGTTGTTTTTGAAATTGATGCCCATAAAATCCGTTTACTGCTGCGCAATTATTCAGTACAAATCATTTTTGCCAGTTCTCTGGAACGCTATATTGCGGAAAGCGAGCTTGGCGGCGCTTTATTCCTGAGCGTAGCCTTTCCTGCGTATGACCGGCTGATTATTGACCGCAGTTATGTTGGTTACAGGGGCGGACTGAATCTGATGGAGGATTTAATGGTAAAATACGGCGGGCCGCTATAATAAGGAAAAGATAGAAAATGAACGCCTCAGCAAAATAATAAATAAATTTGCCGAGGCCGCTGAGTGCGCTATTGTTGTTCTGGACTACAGCATACATAACGAAGCCCTGCAGTAAACTCTTGATAAAGAGTGGCTGCAGGGCTTTGTTATGACCGTGATTATTTCTCCGGTTAAACACAATTCATGGAATATCTTCACTTTTTTTGTCTCCATAGTATCATCTGGACATCAATCATCCGGAAATTGGTGCGCAGCAGGTTTTCTGCGCGTAAATAACGCCAATAGCAGGCCGATAACAGCTAAGAACAGAAAAAACATGAAATTCCGCTGGGTGCCGAAGGCAATCGACTGGGCGATTACCTCGGTCGTTGCGCTGGGAAAGGCTTGGGCGTACTTCACACTGGTCATTGTTAAAATACTTGAGGCCAGCGCTGTGCCCACGGCGCCGGCCACTTGCTGCAATGTCCCCATAATGGCGGCTCCATCGGCATTGTACTGCCGGGGCAACTGGTTGAGGCTATTGGTTTGCGCCGGCATGGCCAGCATGGAAGCGCCGAACATAAATACGGTATAAATGATGGTTACTTCCACCAAGCCAATCGGCACGAAAGAAAAAATAAGCAGGGTAAGATTAAGCAGCAAAAATCCGGTGGAAAGTAACAGCCGGGGGCCGTGCCTGTCATAAAACTTACCGGTAAGCGGCGACATAATTCCGTTAATAACAGCGCCCGGCAGCATTGCCAGAGCTGCGGCGATGCTGGAATAGCCTAATGATTTTTGGATATACAGCGGCAGTACAAAGCCTGCCGCCAAGACCGTCATCATACTGATCATTACAATAAAAGCGCCCATGGTAAACAGGGAATTGGCGAACACCCGCACCTGAATCAAGGGCTTGTCCAGCTTCAGCTGCCGATAGGCGAATGCAGCCAGGCTAAGTCCTCCGGTGGCAATATAACTTAATACGGCAGAATCGCTCCAGCCTGACTCGGCGGATATACTTACGCCATAAACAATACCGATAAAGCCAACTGTGGACAAAAGAACAGACCAGTAATCAACCGCCATTGGTTTATTGGAATGAATATCGGGAATATATTTGCTGCCAAATAGAAAAGAGACTGCAAGTATTGGGAGCATACTGATGAAAATCCAGTGCCAGTTTAGCCATTCAATCATCAATCCGCCAAAAGTAGGGCCCAAGGCCGGGGCAAAACTAGTGACAAGCCCAACAATACCCATGAGCTTTCCCCGCCGGCTAACTGGTATTTTTTCTAAAATAATGTTCATCATCAACGGAAGCGAAATACTGGTTCCTATCGCCTGGACAATTCTTCCTAAGAATAGCATTGGGAAATTCCCGGTAAATGCACAGAGCAGTGTTCCGAGGGTGAAAATGATAACAGCCGTCTGGAACAATGCTTTTGTACGAAAATGCCTGACAAACAGTGGGGAAAGCGGCAGTAAAATGGATAAAGTCAGCAGATATCCTGTGGTAAGCCATTGTATTATCACTGCCGGTACGTCAAATTCACTCATCAATAAAGCATAGGCAATATTTAATGCTGTTTCTGAGAGAATGCCGATAAAAGTGACAATTGCAATTGATACAACGGCGATTACCGTATTCCGTTCGGAATCGTTCGTTTGTGTTGACCGTTTGGCAGCCTTTGGTTTAGAATTCATTATTTTTGGATACCTCTTTCATCGACTGATAAATGAATTCCACCGTCTCGATCATGGAAAGATATTTTTCCCGGTCAAGCTTAGAAAAAGACTTTGCTAACTTTGCATGATAATTCAGAACATAGGTTTGCACGCATTGCCTGCCAAATGGAGAGAGTTCTACCAGTACAATTCTTTTGTCAGCAGCAGCTGTTGTTTTTTTTACCGTTCCTAAATCAACCAATTCGTTGATTAGCTTGGTAATGCTGGGTTTGGTAATATGCATTGCAGTACTAATATCAGTAATGCGAACATAGCCGTTTTGCCGGTGTTGTTTATGAATGACATCAAGTACCCGAATATGACTGGGCTTCATGCCAGCAGGCAGTTCGGGCATACATTCCGTTGCTTTTTTTGCCAGCCACAAGGCTTCTAAGATAGGAATAACCAAATCGCTCTCAGCCATGAAATCATCTTCTTTCTGCAAGAAATAGTTACCTTTAGTAATTATTATATCTAACTAAATGAATTTTAGCAAGTAAAGAGATACATGGCGCCTTTAGAGCTTCTTGTTTTGTATTGGGAGGGGGTGGATAACTGGTTTAGGCAGAAACCTGAATTTTGCTGGCTTTTATTTATGTTTGCCGGCAAATCGGGTGATTCAAGGACAAGACCAATGCAAAAGTCCTGCGGTAACAGAATTTTTGCATTGAATGGATTTCATGTGGTAAGATATGACTATTGAAGAATTGGATTCAACTTTATCGTACTAGGTTCACGGAGGTGTTTATGTCTATTTGGGCAAAGTTTATTCAATATTATAAACCTTACCGGTGGCTGTTTTTTACCGATTTGCTGTGTGCAGCGGTGGTTTCATTGGTTGATATTTCCTTTCCGCAAATTCTTTATTATCTTACTCATCATGTGTTTACCCGAAGTGCGGCTGAATTTATTCCGGTACTGGGACTTGTCGCCGCCGGCATGGGGATGATGTACGGTATTCGCTATGCCTGCCAGTATTATATCACCACCTGGGGACATATTATGGGTGCGCGGATGGAAAGCGACATGCGGCAGGATTTGTTTGACCACTATCAGCGGCTGTCCTTTTCTTACTATGACCGCAACAATACGGGTGAAATGATGTCAAAGCTGGTTTCCGATTTATTTGACATTTCGGAACTGGCCCATCACGGGCCGGAGAACGTTTTTATTTGTACGCTGAAAATTATCGGCTCTTTTACCCTGTTATTATTTCTCAATGTGAAAATGACCTTGATCCTTTTTGGGGTCACGCTGCTGATGGTTTTTTTCAGTATTCATAAAAACAGGAAAATGAAAGCTATTTTCATGGATAACCGCAAAAAGATTGCCGGGGTAAACGCCCGGGTGCAGGATAGCCTTTCCGGTATCCGCGTGGTCAAATCGTTTGCCAACGAGGAACTGGAACGGGAGAAGTTTTGCGTCAGCAATTTGCAGTTTTTACATTCGAAGGTTGACAGCTACCGGGTCATGGGGAGTTTTCACGCCGGAAACGGCCTTTTCCAGGGAATCTTATATATGGCGGTGCTGGTCAGCGGCGGTTACTTCATAGCCGAAGGCTCGCTGGTGGTTTCCGATCTTGCCGTGTATGCGTTGTATATCGGGATTTTTATGAATCCCATTGATGTACTGATCAATTTTACCGAGCAGTTTCAGAAAGGCTACTCCGGCTTTAGACGTTTTCAGGAGGTCGTAAGTACGTCGCCGGAAATTTTGGAAAAACCGGATGCCGTCCCCCTGACCAATGTCAGGGGAGATATTGTTTACCGTGATGTGTCCTTTCGCTACAATCAAAATGAAGAAGTGCTGACCGGAGTAAACATTACGATTACCGCCGGGAAAACAGTGGCGCTGGTTGGCCCCTCCGGCGGCGGCAAGACCACCCTTTGCACCCTGTTGCCCCGGTTTTATGATGTGTGCGAGGGCGCTGTGCTGATTGACGGCAAGGATGTGCGGGAGGTTACGCTGAAGTCTCTGCGCAGTGCGATCGGTATCGTACAGCAGGATGTGTATATGTTTGCCGGCACGGTACGGGATAATATTGCCTACGGCAAGCCGGAGGCGACAGATGAAGAAATTATTGCGGCGGCAAAGAATGCCAACATTCACGATTTTATCGTCAGTCTTGCCAACGGGTATGACAGTTATGTGGGAGAACGCGGTACGCGTCTTTCCGGGGGGCAAAAACAGCGGATTGCCATTGCCCGCGTTTTTTTGAAAAACCCGCCCATTCTGATTTTGGATGAAGCCACCTCGGCTTTGGACAACGAAAGCGAACGGTTTATTCAGGCTTCGCTGGAACGGCTTTCCCAAAACCGGACCACGATTGTCGTGGCCCACCGGCTCAGTACCATCCGCAATGCGGACGAGATCATCGTCATTAACAGCAACGGCATTCAGGAGCGGGGCAATCATGGGAAACTGCTGGCGCAAAACGGTCTGTACGCGAAGTATTATCAGCTGCAGTTTGAGGGCTTGGATGAGTTGTAAAACCAAGCCGGGCCAAAGGATAAAAAAATTTAACAGGCGGACCTTGTTCTAAAACTATTCTAAAATTTACCTATTATGATATAACCATCGGATATATAGTAAAAAGGTCAGAGGACGCTCTGTTAATATAGATCTCCCTTCTGTTCTACGTCTGCCTCTGGCAGGCGATTTTTGTTTGTTTTTACTGCTGCAGGATACAATAATAGGAGTGGCGCCAGACCGCGAAGCTGGAATGCAGGAATATCCGTTGTCAGAACCGGGCGGTTCAGCCGGTTTTTTTATGGTATTAGCACAAGGAGGTACGAAATGGCTGTAGCGCGGGAGCAAATATTGAGCAAATTAAGAACGCAGATCAGAATTACCGGCCACATCATTGGCGTGGCCGTGGGCGCAGGGATTACGGCAAAGTATGCCTTGAAAGGCGGAGCCGATCTGCTGCTGGCCCTAAATTCCGGCCGGTTTAGACAAATGGGGCAAAGCTCGCTGGCCGGCTGGCTGCCGTTTGCCAATGGCAATGAGCTGGTGCTGGAGTTTGGCGCGCGGGAAATCATTCCGGTCGCCCGGCAAATACCGGTAATTTTTGGCCTGAATGCGACCGATCCGACAATCGACTTGAGCCAATATATCGATTTGATCAGCAAGCAGGGGTTTTCCGGAATCAACAACTTTCCCACGATCGGTATGATTGACGGTCAATTCAGGGAAGCCCTTGAAGAGAATGGAATTTCTTTTGCGCGGGAAATTGAGGCGGTAAGAATTGCTCACAGCCGGAACCTATTTACCCTGGCTTTTGTTTTTAATGCCAGTCAGGCCAGGCAGATGTTAGGCGCAGGAGCAGATTTGATCTGTGCGCATCTAGGATTGACGAAAGGCGGCTGTATTGGCGCAAAAAAAGCACTGTCCCTGCAGTCAGCCAAATTGATCGCGGATGAAATTTTCGCCGCCTGTGATGAATTCAATACCAATCCCATCAAAATGATTTATGGCGGGCCGATAAAAACCCCGGCGGATCTTAGTTTTATGTATAACAATACCACAACTATGGGCTATATCGGCGGCTCGTCCTTTGAAAGAATCCCCTCGGAAGAGGCAATCACTGACATTACCAGGGCGTTTAAACAAACCGGCGATATTGTGCAGGACGAACTGCTGATCAAGATGATTGAAGGCGTTAAGAAGCATTATGATTATGTTGCTTTTGTTAAAGAATATGTTGCCGTAAATTACCGGAAGGAGGTCTTGTTTTCCGATCTGGCCAATGTCGCCCATATTTCCAGGTCGCACTTAAGCGCTCTGTTTAAGAAGGAGGTTGGCTGTACATTTCCGGCGTATCTGGTTCAGTTTAGAATATGCAAGGCCAAAGAAATGATGAAATTTAACAATATTAAGCTTAACGAAATAGCCGGCATGACCGGATTTAATGACTACGCTCATTTCAGCAAAACCTTTAAGAGATTGACTGGCCTTTCGCCGGTACGATACCGCAGAGGGCTTCAAGCAGCGAAACATTAAACACCGTCGGAGTGGCTCGTTACCGAACGGCTGCTGTTGCTGAATTTAGCCGAAATAATACATAAACACATAAAAATCAGCTAAATATACCTGTTATTATGTCTGCATGTAAGGTATTGTTGTATTAATGGGAAAATTCCATAAATAAGCCGATGCCATTGACAAGGAGGGTTATGATGAAAACAGTTGCTATCGCCGGAACGTTTGACTCTAAAAGTGTGGAATTTGCTTATTTGCAAGAGCTTATCCAGAGCCTGGGCCTGCAGACCTTCATGATTCATACGGGGGTGTTTGAGCCAAAGTTAGCGGCCGATGTTTCTAATGAGGACATTGCCAAAGCGGTGGGGGCCAATATCAAAGAAATTGCGGCCCGAAAAGACCGCGCTTTGGCGACCGACGTGCTTTCCAGGGGACTGGAAAAATTGCTGCCCAGACTTTACGCAGCAGGCAAATTTGACGGGATTTTGTCCTGCGGCGGCAGCGGCGGGACTGCATTGGTTACTCCCGGCATGCGGGCTTTGCCGGTCGGCGTCCCGAAAGTGATGGTCTCAACCGTCGCCGCAGGCGATGTTTCGGTGTATGTGGGAACCAGCGATATTTTTATGTATCCTTCTATTGTGGATGTCGCCGGCTTAAATTCCATTTCGACCAAAATTTTTACGAATGCCGCGCTGGCTATCGCCGGAATGGTAAAATTTGAAGTGGATAAGGTGCTGGAAAAGAAGCCTTTGATTGCAGCGTCCATGTTCGGCGTGACAACGCCATGCGTCGATCAGGCCAGGGAGTATTTGGAGCAACGGGGCTATGAGGTTCTGATTTTTCATGCGACAGGAACAGGCGGCAAAGCCATGGAAGGTTTAATCAAAGACGGCTATATTGCAGGCGTTTTTGATATTACCACCACCGAGTGGGCAGATGAGCTGATGGGCGGAAACATGGCCGCAGGAGAGACGCGGCTGGACGCCGCCGCTCTTAACCGGATACCGCAGGTCGTTTCTGTCGGCGCTTTGGATATGGTCAATTTTGGGCCGGTTGCCACCGTTCCGGCGAAATACAAGGGCCGTAATTTTTACCAGCACAATCCTACGGTTACCCTGATGCGGACAACTGTCGATGAGAACAGGCAATTGGGGTTAATGATCGCTGAAAAGCTCAACCAATGCCAAGCAAAGGCTGCTTTGCTGCTGCCGCTCAAAGGTGTGTCGATGATTGATGCTCCCGGCCAGCCCTTTTACGGGCCGGAAGAGGCTGCGGCGTTATTTGCCGCACTGAAAGAAAATATCACCAATCCGCTGGTTGAAATCATCGAAGTGGATGCAAATATCAATGATCCGGTGTTTTCCACTGCCGCTGCGCAAAAATTAGTTGAACTGCTGTCAGAAAAAAATATTTAGGAGGCGGTTGTTGTGTTGCCAATCAGAAGTGAAGTATTGAAAAAATTACAAGCCGAAATAGCGGCAGGCAAGATTATTGTGGGCGCCGGTGCGGGCGCCGGCATATCGGCCAAGAGCGGCGAAGCGGGCGGAGTCGATCTGATCATCATTTATAATTCGGGCAAATACAGAATGGCCGGCCGGGGTTCGCTGGCCGGGTTGTTATCCTATGGCGACGCCAATAAGATTGTTGTGGAAATGGGGGCGGAAGTCCTGCCGGTGGTCAGGCATACTCCGGTTCTGGCCGGCGTATGCGGGACCGATCCGTTCAGGATTATGGAAGTGTTTTTACAGCAGCTGAAAGAGCAGGGCTTTGCCGGTGTTCAGAATTTCCCGACGGTAGGACTGATTGACGGGGTATTTCGCCAAAACCTGGAAGAAACCGGCATGGGCTATGATTTGGAAGTCGAAATGATCAAAAAAGCGCATGCGCTGGATCTGGTTACTTCTCCTTATGTATTCGATCCCGAGCAAGCGGTAAAAATGGCTAAGGCCGGGGCCGATATTCTTGTTGCCCATATGGGATTAACGACCAAGGGCACGATTGGAGCCAAAACAGCACTAACGCTGGATGATTGCGTCGCCAAAGTACAAGCCATTTGCGATGCCGGTAAAGCGGTAAATCCGGACATTATCGTTTTATGTCACGGCGGTCCTATCGCCGAACCGGAAGATGCGCAATACATTATTGCCAACACCCACAATGTCGAAGGTTTCTTCGGCGCTTCCAGCATTGAGCGATTTGCAACAGAAGTGGGAATCAAGCAGCAAACCGAGGCCTTTAAGGCGATAAGAAGGCAGGCTTGAATTAAACGGGAACGGGCTGCTTGATCCTTGATAACAGGCTGGGCCGGGCAGTATAAGAAAGAGCCTCTGAAGTGTTGGGACAGGACACGTCGAAAAAACAATCCCAAACACTGCGAGAGGCTCTTTTTCATCAACATTATTTGCTTAAATGAGGCTGGTTACAGAATCATCCCAACAGTTTGACCGCACGATTGCGGCAAACTGTTTTTAATTCCTGGCAGTAGCCCGGTGAACTTGTCCTAATGCAGCAAATGGGATACTTTTTGATAAATCAGCATGGTAATGAGCGATACCAGCAGCCCTTTTAACAGATTGAACGGTATAATAGCGAACAGAATAAAGGTTTTTAAATCAATAATCCGGTGATTGACCACGTGCCCCATCTGGACAACGGCTTCACCGGGGAAGTTTAATACCGCCTGATAGAGCGGGATTAAAACCCAATAATTCAGCGCCGCCGCCGCCAGAGTCATGGCAAGTGTCCCGAAAGCAAGGGCGCAGACGGCGCCTTTCCGGCTTTTATGACGCCGGTAAATTACGCCCGCTGTCACGACCAGCGCACTGCCGACCAGGAAGTTGGCCAGTTCACCAATGCCCGCGGTTTGTGAATTGGCTAAATGAAGAATGTTTTTAACCAGCATCACCCAGAAGCCGGCCAGCGGTCCCAGCGAAAAGGCAGCAATAATTGCCGGAATTTCACTTAAATCCATTTTTAAAAAAGCCGGCATAAAAACGACCGGAAAATCCATAAACATCAGGATAATGGCAACGCTGGCCAAGACCGCCGTTTTGGACATGTAAACAATTTGCAGCTGCACAGTTCAGTTCCTCCCAACGGGATAAGGGTAACTACGGCTCATTATACTCTTTTCTTAGGGTAAAAATCAATGCCGCCCAATCAGCCTCCGTTGGTGATAGCGGAGCAGGCGAAGGGCGGGAACCCCATACAAACGATCAGAAATCATGATTGCCGATTATTATGGATATTTTTAAGCTGGCCGCAATATAGTTTATCATTCGGGTGGTGAGCAGAGAATGTTAAGAGTATATTTTACCTCAGCCGGTGAGCTAACTGTACGGCGCCTGGCCCTCAATCCACCGTTGCGCAGTTGGTTGAAGCTCTTATGGATTTTTGCCGGCCGTATCTTGACTGCGCGGCTTGTCCCAATAATTGCTGCGCCGGATTTATTGTGTATCCGGATCCGGTATTTACAGTAAAGCTGACGGCGACGGCCCGCAAAACAATGGACGAATATGACAGTTCCCACTTTCCCTTGCGGGCTATGCGGCTGGACCACCAGCTGCGCTGGTTTTTACCGCCCGGACCGGATGGTTATTGCAAGTTTCTTTCCCCGGCCGGCCGCTGTCTGATCTATGAGGCCCGGCCACTGGTCTGCTGCCTGCATACCTGCCTGCCCTGTACAGGTGAGTTTACCGCAATGAAAAATCGCTTATATTTTGCCGGCCAGCAGGCGTTAGTTTTAAAAATGCAAAACTTAATCGCGCCCCAAAGCGCACCGCCGCCGGTTTACCGGCCCTGGGACAACCCGCTGGTCACAATAGAGAGTTATGATGTGCTGATTTGTGATATTCTTCGCTGGTCACAAGCTGCAGGTGCCTTTCCCGGGAACGGCAGGCACCCTTGACTTTTGCTTTATTGGGAATTTCTGTCCGGGTTATGGATGTTCCTGATAAAGGAAATTTGGCGTAAATGTTGAATATAGATGATAATGGTTACAGTTGGGCAATAGCGGGCGCGTTTCGGTGTCCGGGTTTTTAACCGTCTGAAATAGTCCCGCTGTTTGGTCAACTGATATCATTAGCAAGCTATGGAGGAACAGTTTTATGAAAATTACTTTTTTTCTGATTCCTAAAAACGAAGTAATTTATTTGCCTCTGAACAGTACCATGCGCCAGGCGCTGGAAAAAATGGAATATCATCGCTTTACGGCCATTCCGCTGATTGACGAGCATGGCAAATACGCCGGGACAATTACCGAGGGAGATTTGCTGTGGAAATTAAAGAATACGCCGGATTTGACCTTTGCCGGTACGGAACGGATTATGCTGAAAGAGGTTCCGCGGCGGATGACCAACACGCCGGTGAGAATTAATTCGGAAATGGAAGATTTGGTCTCACTGGCAGTTCTGCAAAATTTCGTTCCGGTGCTGGATGACAGTGATATCTTTATCGGAATCATACGCCGCAGAGAGATTATCGAATATTACGCCAAACTGGCTGACCATCCACAGGCAATGAACCGCGCAGCAGGCGTTTAACATCAAAAATTCCGGAGGCGCAACCCCTGCCTGGTGAAGACCGAGTGACGGCGAACCGCAGGCATCACAGCAAATTTAGAGCAAATGAGGATAGTGTCCGGGCGACGGCGCTATCCTCATCCTTGTATAATGGCAACTTCTTTTCTCTGCCCGCCGGTAAAGCCGCTTCATTAACCGCAAACAGGAGCGGGCTGTAAACAGGATTTTTAGAACGATTGTTGATCTCCGCTATATTTTGAAGTAGTATATAATTATAGAAGCCAATCGCGGCGGTTAGGCTAATTGATAAGTTTTACGTGCTGAAAAGGAGGCTGAAGTAAATGAAAAAGATATTTGCTTATGTCAATGATGTGTTGAACTCCTATCGGGATGCCGGGTTATTGCTTTTTCGCGCCGGCCTTGGCGGTATGTTTATGTGGCATGGTTTCCCTAAGGTTTCCGGCGGAATAGAAAAATGGACAGAGTTAGGAAGAACGATGAGTACATTTGGTATTGATTTCGCGCCGGCTTTCTGGGGCTTTATGAGCGGCTTTGCCGAGTTTTTTGGCGGCTTTCTCATTATGGCCGGTCTGTTTTACCGTGTCGCCTGCTTACTGCTGGTGTTCAATCTGGCTGTTGCCTTTACCAGTCTGATGCTTGGCGGAAAAGGCTTGCTTAGAGCCTCACAGGCATTGGAGGTTGGACTTGGTTTTTTTGCAGCGCTGTTTGTCGGTCCCGGCAGGTATAGCGTTGATGAATATTTGGGATTAAATGATACGGGAATTCAGGGAAAGCTTGGGAAAGAAAGATGCATTGCAAAGTAGCAGCAGTTAATGAAACAGTGGCCGTTGGGTAAATTCCGACGGCTTTTTTTATCTGTTTCATGTTATAATATTACATTATTATACAGCAGGTCATTCTTTGAGGCCGGCGCGGTTGCGCAGGCAATTCAGGGAATTTATTTACTGCCGGCCTAATTTGAAACATTCATGAATAAAGAGCGCAAATAAAATTAACCCTAATAGCTTAGTACAGTGTCATAGCCGGGTTGTATCAGTCAGGCAGGAGGTATTATGAGCGAACAGCACCAGGTTTTTTCAGCAGAACAACAGCATTTGACGGACACCATTGCCGAAATGAAGCAGATTGTCGCCGAGCTGCATTCCGATATCGACGTCCGCCGGCAGCGGCTGCATAAGTCGCTGCAGCACAAGGATGAAGTCAGCGCCTATGTTCATAATATGATGCGCAGCGACCATTCCAGCCGGATTCATGAAATTGAGGCGGCCATTCCAAGCCCTTATTTTGGCCGGGTCGATTTCCGGGAAGACGGCACGGAAGAATTTGTCAGCTTCTATATCGGACGTTGTAAAGTTGCCCGCCTGGAAATTCAAAACGATAGCGATATTCTGGTATTTGATTGGCGGGACCCCGTTGCGACCGTTTTTTATGAATGTTATGGCGGCCGGGCCAGCTATGAGGTGCTTGGACGCTATCAGTACAGTGGTGATGTAAGTATGAAGCGTCAGTATAAGATTGAAGACTGCATACTTAAAAGTATTGTGGACAATTTCGTTCTGGATCAGATCCTGGCGCGCCGGCAGGAAGCCCTGCTGGGCGACCCGATGCTTGCCGACAGGCTGCAGCAGGGAGCGACGGATAAGCTCCGGGACATTGTAACCTCAATCCAGGCCGAACAGAACAAAATTATTCGCGAACCGCTCAATCAGGTAACCGTCATTCAAGGCGTGGCCGGTTCCGGAAAAAGCACCATTGGCCTACATCGCCTGTCTTACCTCTTGTATAATGAAAAGCTCAACAGGCATAAACTGATTGTCATAGCGCCTAACCGTATTTTTCTGGATTATATTTCAGAGTTGCTGCCGGAAATTGATGCCGGCGATATCCGTCAAATGGTTTGGGATGATTTAGCGGCGGCGATCACGCGCCGGGAACTTAAGCTGGCTGAGGCGCAGCAGCTTGAACTGATTTTGGCGGGTAAGGATAAGGCCGGCATTGGTTTACTGGAGGATATTAGCCAATTGAAGGGATCGCTTGATTTTTTGCAGGTGCTTTATGCTTATCTGGAACAGAAAGTTCAAAAGTTTTGTCTTAAGCTGTCAGACATTTCTTTGTTTGATGGTCAGGTTGCCATTACGGCCAGGGAGCAGCTGGATAAATTTATGGAAGATCGAAACATGCCCTATAATGAGCGCTTGCGAACCCTTATCCGGTACATTACCTTCCGGGTAACAAACCATGTGGAAGTGCTGGAAGCGCTTCAGGCCAAGGGCAAGGCCGCCGCCGGTCAGGCGAAGCGCTGCCGCCAGGAAGCCGACGGTTTTCTTAAAAAATACTTTAAGCGATGGGGCGCGCTGGACTTGCTGGAGGCCTACCGTGAAATTTTTGCCGCTAAGGCTGTGTTTAAAAGCGTTCGCGATAAGCGCTATGATTTAGACGCTATCCGCCGGCATACATTGGCTGTTTTGGACGCCCGGCAGGTTGAGCGGGAAGACCTGGCCCCGCTGGCCTACCTGTCTTATTTACTCGATGGCTGGGCGCATGTGCCCAGATATGAGCATATTGTTGTCGACGAAGCGCAGGACCTGAATGCCTTGGAATTTGCGGTATTAAAGAAGTTATCTGACAATGGTTCCTTTACCATCATGGGCGATCTGTCCCAGGGCATTCATTCCTACCGCAGTATCAGCAGCTGGAATGTTCTCTTAAAAGAGGTGTTCGCCGATGCCCGGACGGTATATCGGGAAATTCTCCACAGCTATCGTTCGGCCAGGGAAATTGTTGATGTGTTTAATTGCGTTATGCCGCAAGGCAGCACCCGGGCCATTCCCGTTTATGAAATCGGCCGGAAGCCGACGCTGGAAAAAATGTCGTCACAGGCGGACGGCATTTGCCGGGTGATCAGCAAGCTTGCGGTTTTTTTAGCCCAGGGAGCGAAATCAATCGGTATTATTGTCAAACATGAAGAAGCTGCGGCTGATTTGCATGAACGCCTTTTACCGGCGGCAGTGGAGGCTGGTATTGTTCAGCCGTTTCATCTGGTGTCCGGGCAGGCGGCAAGCTATCGGGGCGGAATATCGGTGCTGCCGGTTTCACTGGCCAAGGGATTGGAATTTGACAGTGTCATTCTTTGGAATGCCGCGGAATATACTGCAGATCCACTTAACAGGCGGCTGTTGTATGTCGCGCTGTCCCGGGCTATGCACGGCCTCCATGTCCTGTATCGGGGAACACTGACGCTTTTATTGCAGCGGTATGTCAACACCTGTTTTGCTACGGCTGACTAAGCAGCGCCATTCCCTGGCCAATCCGGAAAAAGGGTGTACATATTGATTATATTGGGAGGGGTAGTTGTGAAATATAGCGGAATTATCTTTGATTTAGACGGGACCTTATTAGATACACTGGCAGATTTGGCCAACTGCATGAACGCTGTGCTCAGCAAACACGGTTTGGCTGAACACGAAGCGGGGAAATACAAGTACTTTGTCGGCAATGGCATGGAAATGCTGGTCAAAAGAGCGCTTACGCCTGAGCACGCCGAGGGCGAGCTGGCCCGAATCTGCCTGAAAGAGCTGCATGCCGAATACGGCCGCCGGTGGAATGAAACGACAAAGCCGTACGCCGGCATCAATGAAATGCTGGCGGCAATAGAGGCCAAAGGCTTAAGCCTGTCCGTTCTTTCGAATAAAGCCGATGCTTTTACCAAACTGATCATCGATCACTATTTTGATGCAGCCCGGTTCCGCTTTGTTTACGGCGCAAGAGCGGGAGTGCCCAAAAAGCCGGATCCGGTTTCGGCGCTGGAAATAGCAAGGCTGTCCGGTATTGCTCCGGCTGATTATCTCTATCTTGGCGATACCGGCGTTGATATGCAGACCGCTGCCGCGGCCGGTATGTATGCAATCGGCGCTGCCTGGGGCTTTCGGACTGAGGCGGAGTTGCTGGAAAATGGCGCTAAGACAATTGTCCGGCGGCCTGCAGAAGTTTTGGCATTGTTATGAACGAATTAAAAATCCGGCTGCCGGCATATCCATGGCGTTGAAGCTGCGGGGCGGAGGATTTTTGGCCTTAGCGAAGTTCGCTGACCCCAAAGCTACCGGCTGCTGCTGTCTTGCTGCTTACTTACAGTTTTCGCCGGCGGGTTAAATTGATGCGGAAGGCATACATATCGCCCCGGTAAATGCTTTTTTCATACTCCAATGGGTTGCCGGCCGGGTCTGTAACCAAGCGCTTGGACAACAGGGCGCAACAGGGCCCGGCAGTTAATCCCAACAGCTTTTTTTCCATTGCGGTGGGTATAATGGCTGAAATGGATTGCTTTGCTTCCCATAAGTTTACGCCAAGACTGGCTTCCAATACGTCGTAGGTTGAAACATTATTCAAATCAAACTCGGCTAATTTGCGCCCGACTTCTAACGGGTAATATTGTTTCTCTAATACTATGGGAATATCGTTTGCCAGACGGATTCTATTTGTTTCGTATACTTCTTTTGTTTTGAAGATTTTGGCTGCATCTTGCGGGGCGGTAACGACCCCCTGGTTAAGAACCTGAATATTGGGATTCATTCCCATCTCGCCGACGATGTCAAAGAATGTGCTTAAATTTCCGAGCCACTCTTCTATTGGCCTGACGGCAACGAACGTCCCCAGTCCCTGCCGCGGCTCAAGGACGCCTTCTTCAATTAAACTCCGGATGGCCCGGCGGATGGTAGCCCGGCTTACGGTGAATTTTTCCATAAGCTCGTATTCCGGCGGGATCTTATCAGTATAAGTGCCTTTTAATATTTCGTTGCGCATAATATTTCGGACTTGCAAATGCAAGGGAATGGAATTTTTCTTATCTAACACCGCAAAGCACCCCTTTCCTGGCTAAAACTTATCGTGATTCTGAGCATGCTGATTTTAGAATGTAATTATATCATTTATGCGAATGTCCGGACAATGCTTTTTATTGTTTACAGCTGTTGACAGTAGGCTGTTGGGTATGGTATAAAATAAATAAGGTCAATCCACTGGCAGGCTGATCAGAAAATCTGAAGGCTAAGATTAACATCTTTTTACAGATGTAATTCTTAGTCTTTTTATTTTGCATAGAGGGAAATACAGCATTTATTTCTTTTATGCTCAAGGTTAATTGTCCGTACATCATGATGTTATAATAAATGGATTGCTCAACCTGCTTTCAGACAATTTAATGCTGGACCAATCGCAAAAATTAACCGCCAGTGTTGCCGATTTGGACAGGAGGGGTTTTGATGCCTGATTATTTCAATGGCCGGCTGGATGCCGGTAAACTAGCGGAGCTGCAACGAAAACATTTATGGCTTCACATGACCAACCACCGGTTGTTTGAAACCCGGGAACCGCCGATTATGGTTGAAGGAGACGGGTTTATCATTAAGGACATTGACGGCAGGGAGTATATTGACGGTTTGTCCGGCGGGGTTTGGGCGGTAAATGTGGGTTATGGCAGGGAATCCATTGTTCGTGCGATCAGCGAACAATTACGGCGGCTTCCTTATTACGCCGGATCGACGGCCACGCCGCCGTACATTTTACTGGCGCAGAAACTTGCTTCTTTACTGCCTGATTTACCGAAAGTATATATTTCGAACAGTGGTTCGGAAGCGAACGAGAAATCATTTAAAATTGCCAGGCAATATTTCCGGGAAAAATACCGGAGCGATAAGTATAAGATCATTTACCGCAACCGCGATTACCATGGGACCACTTTAGCCGCTTTGGCCAGCAGCGGGCAACAGGAGCGAAAGATAAAATTCGGTCCGCTGCCCGAAGGCTTTGCTGAATTTCCGCATGCCTTATGTTACCGCTGTCAGTTTGGCCGGAGCTATCCGGGCTGTAACCTGGAATGCGCCCGGGCCCTGGAAGCAGTCATCCTGCAGGAGGGGGGAGAAGACGGTGTTGCGGCGGTTATTGTCGAACCGGTGACGGCCGGAGGCGGAATTATTCCCCCGGTTGCCGAGTACTATCAGGTGCTCCAGAATATATGCAGGAAATATGATGTATTGCTGATTATGGATGAAGTGGTAAACGGCTTCGGCCGAACAGGCAAGATGTTTGGCTTTCAGCATTATCAGGCTGAACCTGATATGATTACGCTGGCCAAAGGCCTGGCCAGCGGCTATATGCCTATTGCGGCAACCGTTGCCCGCAATAAAATCTTTGCCCAGTTCCTGGTGGATGAAGAAGACAAAACCGGATATTTCCGGGACATCAGTACGTTTGGCGGCTGTGCGGCTGCTTCGGCGGCGGCTGTAGAAAACATCAATATTATTGAGAAGGAAAAACTGGCGGAAAACAGCGCGGCAATGGGCGCGTATTTAATGGAAGGTCTCAGGGAATTAACTGAAATCCCGGTTGTGGGTGAGGTAAGAGGAACAGGGCTGTTGGCCGGTATTGAATTGGTAACCGATAAAAAATCTAAGCAGCCTTTGACTGAACGCCATTTAGCGCAGGTAGTCGCCGATGCCAAGACAGCGGGGGTAATTATCGGCAGAATGGTACGCAGTGTGCCCGGCTTTAACAATGTACTGTATACTGCGCCGCCGTTAATAATCAATAAAGAAGGGATTGACCGCATTGTCAAAGCGTTTCGCGGCGCTTTGGAAAAGCTGCAGTTTTAAGTGCGGCTGCCGGGCAATGGAGCAATAGCCGGGAAGGAGGCATGGCATGAGTAAAACTGAACTTGCCAGATTCAAAAGCGTTAAGGCCAATCAAACAAAATACGGGATTGGGCGGGTCATTCGCAAGCAGGTGACTGCAGAACGGTTACTGACCTGCATCACGATGATTTCGCTTTTATTGCTGTGGTTGATTGTCACTGAACTAAAACTGTTTACAGATGTCGTAGTGCCTTCACCGCAGAAAGTGCTGCGCAGTTTTTGGGAAATTGCCCACAACGGTTATAAGGAAAACAGTCTGCTTAGACATCTTGGCGACAGCATGATCCGTTTGCTTGGCTCATTTTTACTGGTCCTCATTACGGCGATCCCGCTGGGGTTAATCAGTGGTTATAATTCTAAAATACGCGCCATTTTTGATCCGCTGATTGAGTTTTACCGTCCATTGCCGCCGTTGGCGTACTATACCCTGCTGGTGCTGTGGATGGGTATCGACAACGCATCCAAAATAGCGCTGCTATATTTAGCGGGCTTTGCCCCGGTTTATATTGCCTGTATGTCCGGCGTAAAAAAAATAAGGCCGGATTACATCCGGGGAGCGTACACGCTGGGAGCAAGCAGCAGACAGGTATTTTTTCATGTTGTTTTTCCGGCCTGTTTACCAGATATCTTTGTCGGATTAAGGACGGCCCTCGGGGTTGCTTATACCACTTTGGTCGCAGCGGAAATGGTTGCTGCAGTCACCGGTATCGGCTGGATGGTGCTTGATGCCAGCAAATTCCTTAAAAGTGAAGTCATTTTTGTCGGTATTTTTATTATGGGCATTACCGGTGTTTTTCTTGACCAGGTAATCCGGAGGATCGAAAGCAAGGTTGTACCCTGGAAAGGCCAGGAGTAAATTTACGCGAAAAGGAGAAAGAGCTATGATGAGAAACAAGTTTAAGAAGCTGTTCCTGACCGGAGGGATGGTTGCCTTATTGGCTCTGCAGCTGACCGGCTGCGGCAAGGGTCCTCAGGCAAGTATTGCCGTTCAAAAACCGGAGGCTGTAACCATTGCTGTCCAGGACATCCCCAATGATGCGGTTGTGGCTAAAGTGAAAGGCTGGTATGAAAGTGAACTGGGAGTAAAAGTCGTCTTTAAGAAGTTTGAATCAGGCCGGGATATCAATAATGCTTTTGCTGCAAAAAGCATTGATATTGGCTTAATGGGAAGTACACCTGCCGCTGTCGGGATAGCCAAAGGCCTGGGATATGAGGTTTTCTGGATTCACGACGTTATTGGGGCGGCTGAATCCCTGGCGGTGAAAAACAGCGCAAATATCAACTCCATCAAGGATTTAAAAGGAAAAACGGTGGCCGTTCCATTTAGCTCCACTGCCCATTATAGCCTGTTAAGCGCTCTGAAATTAGCGGGTATAAATGCTGCTGATGTGAAAATTCTTGACATGCAGCCGCCGGATATATTCGCCGCCTGGCAAAGAGGCGATATTGACGCCGCTTACGTATGGAATCCCGTTCTTGGCAAGCTGTTTGCCGATGGAAAAGCCATTACCGACAGCGGAAAGCTTGCAGATCAAGGGATCGTTACGGCCGATGTCGGTGTTGTCAGCAAAGAATTTGCGCAAAAATATCCGGATATTGTTATAAAATATATTAAGGTACAGCAAAAGGCGCATGAACTTTACAAAAGTACTCCGGAGGAAGCCGCCGGGGCCATCGCTAGGGGGTTGGGAATTGAAACCAGCGAAGCATTAAAACAAACCCGGGAATTGATCTGGGTGTCGGCGCAAGACCAGCTTGCAGACAAATATTTTGGCGCAAGTCCAGGTAAGGGTGAGCTGGCAAAAGTGTTAAAAGCCACTGCGGATTTTCTGGCTGAGCAAAAGGCAATTGATCAGGTTCCGGAGCAAAGCGCATTTGACGAAGCGGTTAATGCTAAATATATTGAAGACGCCCTGAAATAATAGTGGCGGACTGGGGGGCGCCAAGTATGGGAAGAACTGAATATCGACGCTCGGCTGAAGCGGCTGCTGCAGTCGTAGCTTTAGCCGGTGTTTCACTTACTTACCGTTCGGATCAGGATGTAGATGCATTGGAAAACATTACTTTAACGTTGGATGCAGGCGAATTTGTCTGCCTGCTGGGGCCTTCCGGCTGTGGTAAAAGCACCCTGTTAAAAATTATCGCCGGCTTTATAGCGCCGACAGATGGCGCTGCCGTTATGGATGGGGAGGCCATCACTGGGGCTGACTGGCAGCGCGGCGTTGTTTTTCAGCACCCTCCTTTATACCCGTGGCTGGACGTAGCAGCCAACGTAAAGTTTGGCTTGAAAATGCGCAAGCTACCTGAACTGGAAAGTCAAAAGCTGACGGAGGAATATCTGAAAAAAGTCGGCTTGCTGGAATTTCGCACCAGCAAGGTGTACCAATTATCAGGAGGAATGAAGCAGCGGGTTGCGATTGCCAGAGCCCTGGTCAATCAGCCAAGGGTTTTGTTGATGGATGAACCATTTGGCGCATTAGATGCACTCACCCGCGAGCAAATGCAAAGCTTGCTGCGCAACATCTGGCGAGAATCACAATGCACAATTTTATTTATCACCCATGATGTCGATGAGGCGCTGTCATTAGGGACCAGAGTACTGGTCATGTCAAAGCGGCCGGGGCGGATCATCAAGGAATTCCGGCCGGATTTTACCCATAGCATGATTGGCGAAAAATCAAATCGTTCCCGGTACACACCGGAATTTTTAAAACTTCGCGAGGAAATTCTGGATTTGATCAACAATTATACCAAGGGCGACGGCTGCGCTTATTTTTAACCGGATCCGCCTTTAGCAGCAGGCGGGTCGGCAGTGGGGTACCCCGCAATGCTTTACAGTTCCCGCAGTTTCGGCTATAATGGGTTCAATGGAAAATCGTTGCTAAAAGCTGCAGCACAAGCAGGCGGCAGGTGGATTTTTCTGGACCTGATGTTCAGTTTCGCCACTCATTTTTCTGGAAAAATGGGTGGCTTTTTTATTTGCGACCGGCTGGCGGCTGACCCGCCGGATTTTAATTTTGCGATAATCAGCTCTTGGTTTGCCGTGGCTATTGAACAAAGCGCTGATTATTCATTTATGCATATTAAAGGATTTCTATATGTAATAGAGAATTATTACGATTAAACTGGATATTCTCTGGATAATATTGGCAAACTTAATGAAAATTAAGGACGCAAAGCTATGGGGCTAAGGATGTATTCTATGCCTGCCAGGCTGCTATATGGGGAAAAACGTATAAAACTGTTTCTTTCAAGGGAGGAGATAATGCAACAATTTGAGCTGATATTTTTCTATCTGTAACAAAGGAAGGGGTTTATTTTATGCGGAGATTTCCTATTATTGCCCAATTGGGCGGAATGTTTTTGGTTTCAATTTCTTTTATGCTGATTTTAGTGGGATACACAGCGTATCAATACACAACTGCCGGTGATACATATGAATCTTTAATCACCCATACATCAGCCAACATGCTGTTGATTACCAAAGCTCAGGGTGGTATGAATAACGGAATTGCCGATTTGCGTGGTTTTCTTGGCTACGGAATTGCCAGTTATGAACAAGAGTCCAGGAAGAGTTTTGCAGAAAGCGTTGAGCAGTTAAAGATATTTGTCGCCGGGGTGGAAAACCCCGCGGTAAAAGCTGAAGCTGTTAAGTTAGAGCAAATGCTGGAGGATTATAGTCTGAAAATGGGTCAGCTTATGGATGCCAAAAAAGCAAACGATCCTTCTTTTGACGCACTGCTTGAGACGGGAAGAGGCCTATCGCAGCAGCTTGACGGGCAGTTTGATAAGACTCTCGCTTTGGAGGAGGATTATTTAAAACAATCTACAGACGAGCTGCTGGCAAAGCAGAAAGCAACCCAAAGTCTTGTGGGAATTTTAAGCGCGGTAATTATTTTATTTGTTTGCGGTTTAGCTTTTTGGTATAGCAAGTGGATGGCAAAACGCTTAAACCATGTCGGAAATGAACTGGACGCAATCAGTAAATTCGATTTGACAGCAACTTCCTATCAGGTGAAAATGAATGATGAGATTAGCGATATGGCTGCTTCAATGGATGGAATGAAGAATGCCCTGCGCGCACTGGTAGGTCATATCCGGCAAAACTCCGAGTCGCTGGCTGCAGCCAGCCAGGAGTTGAGCGCAACAGTGGAAGAACAGCTAAGGGCAGCGGAAGTTGTATCCAATACGGTGGCCGAGGTTTCGAGCGGTTCAGCGCAAAATACCAATAATATTACTGAGATGTCGGCAACCATCCAGCAGCTTTCGGCAAGTACGGAGGAAATGAACGCCAATGCCGCAGAGGTAAATGCCAATACGCAAAACGCGGTGGAAGAGGCCGCCCAGGGGATGGATTTGCTGACCCGGATTGTTACGCAAAATGAAACTGTTTCCGTTTCAATGAACAGTATTACGGAAGTTGCCAATTCGTTGGCCAAAGGTTCGGAAGATATCCGCGAGATTGTGACTGTAATCCAGAATCTGGCGGGGCAAACCAACCTGTTAGCGTTAAATGCCGCCATTGAAGCTGCTCGCGCGGGTGAAGCCGGCAGAGGCTTTGCCGTAGTAGCTGAGGAAGTCCGGAAGCTGGCGGAACAAAGCGCCGCATCAACGCAGCATATCGGGGAAATCATTAAAAAAATGACTGAGGACATTGATATCGCAGTTCATCATGTGAGTAAAGGGAATGAGGAGGTAGCCGCAGGGCAGCAGGTAACTTTAAACACGCAGCGGGGCTTCGAGGTGATCATCGAAAAACTCAACACAGTCAGAACTGTTGTCAGCCAAATCACTTCCACGATTGAAGAATCGGCGAAAGGAACCCAGGCGATTGTAGGAAATGTTCAGAATATCAGCGCGGTTGCCGAGCAGACGACAGCCAGCGTTCAAACGGTAGCCGCCGCCTCACAAGAACAAAGCGCCAGCATGCATGAGATTAATCATAATGCGGAATCCCTGGCCAAGATGGCGGAAGAACTGAATTTAATTATTAGCAAGTTTAAGCTGTAAACCAATACCTCCAATTACTCCGATCGATGAATCAGGCCGGGTAGTTGGAGGTTTCTTATGTCTTAAGTATTGTTCTTTTGGCGTTCGTTTTCGGTGGGTCATGGTCATCGGGTATCCGTTCAGCTTCGGGATTGCCGGGGAATCTGCACAGGACTCAAGCGCATCACATATAATAGATTAGCCGGTCTTAAACTGGTGCATTAGGAATTTAAATAAATTTAAGTTACTATGCAGTACTTCATTTATGGAGAGGTATGTTTATGAGTAATACAGTCTTACAAATAGAACGTTTAGTCGCAGAGTCTGTGGCAGTAAATGAAAATGTTGTTTTTGATGCAATAACAGTGCTGAGCGGCAATATCAGCTATGACGGCGCGACCGGCGTAGTTACTTTGCTTGAAGCGGGAAGCTATGAATTTGACTGGTGGGTGGCAACGCAATCCTCCTTTTCTATTAATGGGTTAGGTTTTGTCCTGGTTTCATCCCAAGGCGATTTTTTGATAGGAAATTCTCCAATAAGAACTGGAGAGGTTGTCGGGATTGGCATTATTCAGGTTACTGTAGCTCCTGTAACTGTTGAACTGAGAAATAACAGCACAGCGAGCGTTTTTTATTCCACCATTGTTCCTGTCAAAGCAGTTTTGGCGGTTATTGGAGAAACTGATACAGGCGATGCTGGCGCAACCGGGGCAACCGGAGAGACCGGGGTAACCGGAGAAACTGGAGCAACAGGGGAAACAGGAGCTACCGGGGAGACTGGAGCGACGGGAGCCATCGGAGAGACCGGGG